>JAHEOI010000220.1 GCA_018610125.1 Verrucomicrobiota bacterium | reverse complement strand
CGAGTCTTCAGGAAGCGCCGGGCCCGTGCCGGATTCACTCGGGCCTTCCGACCGCTCCGAAGCGCCGCCCGGACTTGAAGCGCTCTCGGGCTCCTCCGGGGAAGATTCGGACTCTTGATTCATGTTCACTTCTCCGCGCATCCTCGTAAAAATGCCTTCATTTCGTCAAACGGCAATGGTTTCAGACCCTTTTCCCGGATTCGACCGTATTGCCGAGCCACATCGAATGGCGAGTCCGCCGGCGGGGTAACATCAAAAAGGAAAAAATTGAGCCGGCTCGTTTCATCTTTAATCGATTCGTACGCTTGCGTAAGCTCCTGAAATCGTTTCGGATCCTTGTCGGGCGTGGCTTGTTTGATTCCGTTGAGATACGCCCGCCGAATCGTTTGGTCGTCGGCCTCGTATGATACGTTCAGCACCAAATAGGGATTCATGGCTCGCTCTCTTATCTTGCTTTCTTTTACCGTCCCGCTCGACGCCCCGCGGGGCCTTCTTCCTCTTCATCCTCGTCATCAAAGAAATCGATTGGTATTCCAAATGAGCCGAAAAGATCCGGAACCATTTCCGTGACCTTCCTGACATAGCTGAGCAAATCAAGCGCCTCTCGGTCGCCACGTCGATTGGCTTCTTCTTCGATGCTCTTGAGCTCGTCCTGTCGCGCCTTCGACAGGAGTGATTCGGGTCGGAAATCCTTGTACAGCATCCGGTTTAAACGGAAGTAAGGGTCTTCGGGATCCGTGCGTAACCTCGATGATACCAGCGCTTGGACCTCGCGGTTGAACCCGCTACCCGACTTGACGGTTCCGACCAACTCGACAAGCTCTTTCCGCTCAAACGGCTGCCGGTTCGCTTTGCTTAAGTATTCTTTCAGGCAGCGTTCAACCGTGTCGACCGGATCCGACTTGAGGTGAGCCTGCCAGAACTCCAGCACCGCAAAAAGAATATTTGCCTCGCTGACGGTCGGTAACGTCATCAAAGCCTTCCGGGTATCTTGGAAATCCGCCCGTTTCTTGGAAGGAAGATAATAACTGCGCGCTAGGTAGACAAACAGGGAAAAAACCGCGACAGAGGGACTCACGGTCTCACTTTCATTGAGCCATTTCTCCGCTTCATCACCATCCCCATAAAGCTCCTCCATCACACCGCGGCGCGCGTAAGCCGCCCAACGGCTTTGAAGCATCTCCTTCGGCTGATCCACCAACAAATCACGGATCCCTTCCCACGTGCTCCGAGCCTTTTCCGGTTTCTGCTTCTGAAAGTATTGGGCGGTTAAGCGGGTACGTGCCTCTACTAGCACCCTTCCTATATTGGGATCAACTCGGTCGGCTTGGCGCGCACGCTCGAGATAATCAAGCCCTTTGACGAAGGCCTTTCGCTCGACGCATCGCTGCCCGGCCTTGAACAGAACCTCCTTATTCTCCGGGAAGCGTTGGACCATCTTATCCAACAGCCGGTTGCGTTCCTGTTGGCTGTTCATGGCCTCATACGTTTCACAAAGCTTCAAGTGCGGCGTCAGGTAATTCGGATCGTGCTTTAAGCTCCTTTCGAACAGCTCCTGGGCATACGATTGAAAGGGACGAGTCCATTGGCTGTTTTTCCCGCCCCCGAATATAGTGAAAAATGGCGGCAGAGAGGGCGAAATATTGGCGATGAGCTCACCGAGCCAATTGTAGGCGACGGCCCTCCTTCGTGGGTTGGGCCCGTAGAGCCGATCACACACCTGCAGAAACTCCTCCCAGAAATCCTCCACCTCGTCGGGCGAAAATGCTTGCTTCCCGTACAGCACCAAGGTCCGGAAAGCCCATCGGGATTCCACCAGGTTTTTGGGCTTTCCCCTATTCTCCAAAGACTCCAGATACTCCAGAAACGCATTGCGGTCCCGTTCGTTGAGCAATCTTAATGCCTTAAAGCAGAATTCGGTCAAGAGCCCGTCCAAATCGAGCCTGTCCGAAGGGAACCCCGGACGCTCCTTCCTGAGGCGCTCATAGGCGCTTCGGAGACTCCCCTTTTGCCAACTTCGTTCCGCGGCGAGAATTGAGGGTGCGGCCTCCGTTCCGACGACTATCTTCAACGAGTGTTGAGTCAACCCGCCGTCCGATTGGCTATCCGAATCGCCGAGAAGCTCCAGATAGGCCTTTGCCGCATTGTGGGGGGCCGATCCCTCCGGCATGCCGGTCAAAAGCGCCCTCGCCTTGTCACGCTCACCCCTATAGCACGCCACCAAGCCCTTGATGAATTGCTTCCAGTGGTTGAAGACCGAGCGCCGCGAAATCGGTCGGATCCCTTCGAGCACCGTTTCGTAACGCTCCTCACACAAATCCCGTACCGCTTGCTGGATCCGTGCCAGTTCATCGACAACCGTGCGGTCGGCTTCGGAGGTCGCTTCCAGCTCGGCAAATCGCAATACGAGACGATCCGCCCATTTGGCACGCTGGGACTCCGAGAGCTGATCACATTGCGTCGTCAGCACTTCGAGTGCCCGCTGCGGTCCGCTTTGTGAGGTCGGCACGCCTTTAGAGGGTTTTGAGCCGGATCGATTGGCCATAAAATAAAGATTAAACCGCTCCTTCCGATAACGCCAGAATCAAGTTATTCACCAGCCCGGTTTGACACATTCTCATTGGGTTTAGGGGCTGAAAAGCACAATTTACGAGACAATTCCGCCATTGCACGTTAGGGTAGTTGCTGCTATAAGCGAACGTACTTTTGACAGCGGGCTTTGAGGTTTCTTATCAGAGAAGAGAACGGGCGTTTTGGTCGACCCATTTTGCGTGGTTAGTCAACTGAGGCAAAACGATAATGAAGGCGTTAGCGGTTTTTCCAGAGAAAGAAGAGCTTAGGGTGATCGGCGATCACTCTATGCCGGAGCTGACATCCCCGCATGATGTCAAGGTCCGGATGCTTGAGGTCGGTGTCTGCGCCACGGACCGTGAAATCTGTAGCTTTGAGTATGGAGCGCCGCCGCAGGGCTTTGATCATCTGGTCCTGGGCCATGAAGGCTTGGGGGAAGTCGTCGAGGTCGGCTCGGCTGTCTCGACCTTGCAGCCGAAGGATCTTGTCGTCCCGATGGTCCGACGCCCTTGCAATGACCCGGAATGCTATTCGTGCCGAGAAGACCGGTCCGATTTCTGTTATAATGGCAATTTCGTCGAGCGCGGCATCAAGGAATGTCATGGGTTCATGACGGATTATGTCGTCGACCATGAGAAATTCCTTTGCAAGGTTCCGCCCGAGCTTCGGGATGTCGCCGTCCTAATCGAGCCACTGACCGTCGCCGAAAAGGCGCTTGAGCAAATTTGGCAGGTTCAGCAGCGGCTCCCTTGGACAAATCCGGAAGCGCCCAACGAGCAGGGTCAGCACCGAGCGGTCGTTCTGGGTGCCGGGCCGGTTGGAATCATGGGAGCGATGGCCTTCAAAGTGGCCGGCTTTGATACCTATGTTTTTTCCCGTTCGCCGGCCCCAAATCCCAAGGCCAACCTGATCGAGTCGTTCGGGGTCCCTTACATTTCCTGCAAAACCACCTCGGTCGAAGAGATGGCTCGGCAGGTTGGACGCATCGATGTGGTTTATGAGGCAATCGGGGTGGCGGATATCTCATTCAAAGTCCTTGATCACCTCGCTCACAATGGGATTTTTGTCTTCACCGGCATCCCCGGCTATGACCCGCCGATTGAATTGGATGCCGCCAAGCTGATGCGCAACATCGTCCTGAAGAACCAAGCGGTGATCGGCACGGTCAACGCCAGCCGGAAGACCTTCCAAGACGCCATCCGGGATCTCGGTACCTTTATGGAACAATGGCCGGAAGCGGTCCGCGCCATTATTTCGGGCCGATACGCCGTGGAAGACGCCAACGAGCTCCTGATGGGCAAAGCGACCGGGATCAAAAATGTGATCAGCCTCACGGGCAAACCCGCCGAGGCATAGCCGCTAACGTTTCATCTTTCATTTAGAGTGGAGAGAAAGAACGCTTCAAACGCGCCGCTAACCTCCATTGCCCAAGCGTAGCGGGCATTATCGGTCGAAACTTCCGCCATATTAAGCTCGCTTACGTTCTCCGGACAACCCAGCTGAATCCAGCTCCCCACCCGGACGTCGTTCAAAATCTGGAGTAGGGGCTCGATCTCTTCCACACGCAACCAGAGATGATATGCATCTTGATAGAATTTGAGGCGCGTTGAATTATGCAGGATCCCCTTGATCCAATCTTTGGATTCCTGCTTATGGGCGGCCATTGCTTCGTCGAGCAAGGCCTGATTTTCCTCCAGCTCATCCGGATCACCCGTCTTGCTAACGGATTGTGTGTTCTCCGTCGTGACCGGGAAAAGGTTAACCGTCTCCACCAGGAGATCCTTTTCCATCGAGTCCAATTTGAAGATTAGATGCGTTTTGTCGCGGCGAAAAAGCTCCACTTATCCCTTCTCTAATGTTGCATGTAATTGATATTTCCGTAGCTGATGAACGTAATGCTCGGCCCGTTCAAGTGACTCTCGGACCAGCACGCTCTTGCCCCGTTGGTGCACCTGCATCATATGATGCTCCGCCTTGCTCTTCGGCCATCCAAAAACGGTTTGAAACACATGAGTCACATAATCCATCAGGTTGATCGGATCGTTCCAACAGATGACATAATAGCCCGGCTCCTGTGATTCTTCAGGATCGGTCTCTTCGCGGGTGCCCGGAGCGGTTACCGGTTGTTCTGGCTCAGGCATAAATTCGACGAAGCAAGTTTAGCCGACTCTCCGACAGATCCCCTCCATCCTCTCCTGCACGGCCTTGTCCTCCGCCACGAAGATTGGATGCCGGTAGTCAACTTATCAAATCCCCATATTCGAAAGGGTTGAGCAGATTCGGTTCACTATGGCCACCAACTTCGGATGGGCCTCTTCGAACCCGGCGACGGTAGCGGCCAGTCCCTCCACAGCCGCTTTCTGAGCTCCTTCGTTTTTTTGATCCCGGGTAGCCTCATGCGTCGAGACGTCCGTAAAGCCGGCAATACTGCGGGCGTGCTCGACGTCGGTCTCAGAGAGTTGATGAACCTCGCTCTTGAGCTGACGAACAAGCTCCTCCAGCTCTTCTTTCTTCTCCGGCTTCATCGAGCGGGTCTCATTGATCCGCCTTTCGATCTTTTTTAGCGTTTCGTCGATCATATCGTCATCCCTTAAGCCCGACAGAGGTTCCCCCCAAAACCAGTTAAAACTACTCCCTCTCCATGAAAAAAGTCAAAGATCGCATTCGCGTCAGTCCGGCTTGGAAATCCGGAGTGGCCGAGACATCCCATAAGCAGGAACCTAAGCCCCCCTCATCCTAACCTTTTCCCCTTCCAAAGGGGAAAACAAAGGGGAGAAGGGGGAGAAGGAATCAGAAGGCTGCCCAATTGCCAAAACAATTTTTGACTCGTCAAGTGGTTCCAAAACGTGCAATTTAGAAGTAGCCATGAGTGACTTCCAAATCATCCAAGAGACCCTTAAACAGGCTGTCCGTCGCCGCCGTCGTTACCAGGCTTGGCGGGGCCTTTGGTGGGGATTGCTCCTAGGCACCGTAATCTGGGTATTACTGCTTGGATTCTACAAGATCTTACCGATCCCATATCAATGGGTGGCGTGGGGCGGCTATTTCACCGGGGCAACCGCGTTGGGCGGTGCCGTCCTGGGCTGGTGCCGCAAGGTCACGCTTCAAGAGATGGCGCGTTGGGTCGATCAAAACCAGGCCCTCCATGAGCGACTGAGCACCGCCTTGGAACGGGCCTCCTCGACAGATGCCTCCGATCACTGGAGTCAGCTTGTCGTGCAGGATGCAGCCAGGCATGCGAAAGGGGTCGATCTAAAGCGATTGCTCCCGTTACGGCTACCCCGTCCGGCGCAATGGGTCCTTCTCACCCTTGTGCTAGGTGTGGGCCTGGGCTTCGTACCGAAATACCGATCCGAGGCGTACCGTGAGCGCCAGGAACAACGCGAGGCGATGAAGGAAGCCGGGCATAAGATGGCCAAGATCATCCGGCGCGAATTGGATTCGCGCTCGGCCCTTCAGGAGTCGACCAAAGCATCGATGGAGGATGCCGCCAAGCTGGGAGACCAATTGAAACAGGCCAAGTTGAAGCGGGTCGACGCTTTAAAGAAGCTCGCCAAAGCCGGCGACAAGTTGAAACAAGAAGCCAAGAAGCTGGCCAAGGATCCGGCACTCCAGCGCATGCAACGCTCCGCTCGACAAAATAGCGGGTCCAAAGCATCCGCATCGCAGCTTCAAAAGCGGATGGAAGCGCTCAAAAAGAAGCTGGGCGACAAAGGCGCCAATTCGGAACAGTTGCAAGCGATTCGAAAGAAGCTTGAACAACTGCAAAAGGCAGCGGCGGCAATGCAGGGCAACAATTCGGCGCAGGCTGCCCAGACGAAGAAGAACATCCGGCAATCCCTATCCAATCTTCAAAGCCGGCTTCAGAACATGGGGCAGTCCCTGCCAAGCCTCCAAGCGGCCATGAAGGCCCTCAAATCGAGCGAGGTCGATCGCGTCCTAAGTGAAATGGACCAGGCGATTAATGATCTCCAAAGCCTTGAGGAGATGGCCAAAGCGCTCCAGAAGATGCAGTCGAAAATGGAGAAGATGGGCAAGACCCTGGCCGAGCAGCTCAAGAGGGGGCAAGCCAACACGGCCCAACAGACATTGAGCCAGATGCAGCAAAAGCTCAACCAGGGCGATCTGAGCCGGGCAGAGCGCAAGAAAATGATGGAGGAGATCAAGAAGGCGATCAAGCCCGCCGGGATTTATGGCAAAGCAGGCAAGCACTTGAAGCAAGCCCTTCAGCAGATGCAGCAAAAGCAAAACAGCCAAGCTGCGAAGTCATTGGCCAAAGCAGCCAAAGAGCTTGAGAAGATGGGGCAGCAACTGGCAAATATGAAGTCGCTCGCAAAGGCCCTCCAGGCGCTTCAAACGGCCAAGATGTGCGTCGGCAATTGCCAAAAGTGGGGAAAGTGCAAAGGGATGGCCAAGAAATGGAGCATGTTCTCAAAGAAGGGCGGCACCGGCGTCGGCCTATGGGGCCCGGACGCCCAAAATCAAAAATGGCTTAAAAATGTGCCAAAGACCGGAAATCCGCCGAAGTCCCATCTTAATCGACCGAATATGAAGCCTCGCGGTGTCACCGAGCGCGAGGCAAAGCTCAATGAGAATTTGACCCCTTCGAAGGTTAAGGGACGTTTTTCGAAGGGAGGCCAAATGCCCAGTGTTCGGCTGGAAGGCGTGAGCATCAAAGGGGAAAGCAGCGTTGACTTCCAAGAGGTTTTATCGAAGGCTCAGAGCGAGGCCGAAAGCGCGTTAAGCCAAGAGAAAGTGCCGCAAGCGCATCGGGACCGCGTACGGAATTATTTCGACAATTTGAAATAAGCACCCAACGGATTTGATTTGGAATGAGCACCGAAGAAGAGATCGAGTCGTTTCGGCAATCTTACACCGCGCTCAGGGATGAGGTTGGCAAGGTAATCGTTGGCCATGAGTCCATTGTTGACGGCACCTTGACCGCGCTGCTGGCACAGGGCCACGTCCTACTCGAAGGCGTGCCGGGGCTGGGTAAGACACTGCTTGTCCGTACGCTGAGTCAGGCGTTGGACCTGAACTTTAATCGGATCCAGTTTACCCCCGACCTGATGCCGGCCGATATCCTGGGCACCAACATCGTCATGGAGACCCCGGATGGCGGACGAAGCTTTCAATTTCAAAAAGGTCCTGTCTTTGCTCACTTGCTACTTGCGGACGAGATCAATCGGGCAACGCCAAAGACCCAATCCGCAATGCTCGAAGCGATGCAGGAGCATAGCGTCACTGCGGGCGGGGAGATCCGCCATTTGGAAGACCCGTTTTTTGTGCTGGCAACCCAGAATCCGATCGACCAAGAAGGAACCTATCCCCTGCCCGAGGCACAGCTCGATCGCTTTTTCCTCAAGTTGCTCGTGACCTACCCATCAAGCGAAGAGCTGACTGAAGTATTAACTCGAACGACCGAAGGCAAAACGGCGGATGTTCAACCGGTGCTGCATCGGGAGAAGCTACTCGAGATGCAACGATTGGTCCGGCAAGTTCCTGTCGCTTCCCACGTTAAGGATTACGCGGTCCGCTTGGTTCTCGCAACGCATCCGAATACAGAAACGGCCGTGCCGATCAGCAATCAATTCCTGCGGTTTGGGAGCAGCCCACGGGGCGGTCAGACCCTCCTCTTGGCAGGGAAAGTGCGCGCTTTAACACACGGACGGTTCAACGTCAGCTTTGAGGATATCCAAGTGGTGGCCCACGAGACATTGCGACATCGCTTGATTCTCAATTTCGAGGCCGAAGCCGACGGCATCACGGCAGACCACATTATCGACCAAATCTTGAGCGAGGTGCCCAAAGACGCCGCTGTGGCCGCCGCCACGTGATACGGAGAATTCTATTCCGGTTTAATGGGAAATCAGGGCAGATCCGAGCTACCGAACATCCCGCTTATTGAAGGCGGCCGGATTTTGGAAATCGACAACCTGGGGTTGGTGGCTTTGGAAAAACCGCCGGAGGTGATGACCCACCCCAACAAACCGGGTATCAGTACCCGCAGTCTCCTCAAGGCCGAGTACGACCCGGAGCGAGAGCGCTATTTCTGGTCGGGACCGGCAGGGGCTTCCCAAAGTCTTTTCCTGCTCAACCGATTGGATTCTCCAACCTCCGGCATCGTGCTGGCCGCCCTCGATGAAGCGCTTGCCCGGGCTGTTCGCCTGCAATTCGCCGAGCATAAGGTTAAAAAGGTTTATTACGCCATTGTCGCAGGAACACCGAATGTCAAATCTGCGGTTTGGGTCGATCGGCTTTCGCGAAAATCAAAGGGGGCCACCGATACGGTTCGGGTCGAGCGCAAAGGCGAGCTCCGGGCCGAAACCGCCTTCCAATGGGCTCGTAACGATCGAAACAAGCTCGGTCTCTCGTTACTAAAGCTCCAGCCGAAGACAGGAAGGACCCATCAGCTCCGCGTTCAATGTAGCTGGCATCGCCATCCCATCATCGGAGATCGCAAATACGGCCATTTCCGATTGAATCGCGAGCTGCAGCGGATCACTCAGGTCAAACGCCTGTTTCTCCATGCCGGAGAACTGCGTCTGAGCTTCCACTATCGTGGCAAAACCCGTCATTTTTCAGCCCGCTCACGGTTGCCGGATTCCTTCAAAGCACTCCTTGAGCCCAACAAAGCCATTCAATAGATTCCTTGCCCAACAAAATTTGATGTTTTTGAGGCAAGTTTAAGAATGCCTTCGCAGAAGCGAAGGCGCGGACCGCAGCGGAGTGCGGTCCCTACCGCAACAGCGGTGGTAGGGTCGCCAATCCCCTGCTGACCTTGATCACACTCATGCCTTGCCGGGTCTGAGGCAAAACGCCTCGCTAGCAGCTTGTCGGGACACCTTGGAGGATCTCGACCGCATGCGGCACCGCCTCAGCAACGATCCCGAGACACTCGACGGCGCCGGCCGGCTTGCCTGGCAAACAGATAACAAGGCTTTGATCCACGACCACCGCCAAGTTGCGTGAAAGAATCGCATTCTTGGTGGTCTTCATTGATTCCATCCGCATTGCTTCACCGAACCCGGGGAGCTCGCGGACAGCGATCTCTCGAGCTGCCTCCGGCGTCCCATCGCGCAACGCGACACCGGTACCACCGGTTGTCAACACGACGTGGCATCCCTTGCGCACCTGCCCCCGGATTGCTCTTTGAATGCCCTGCTTATCATCCGGGACGACATCCTCGGTCAGCACGTCCCACCGGTAGCCGGTAACCGCCTCCTTTAAGGCAGGTCCGCCCGTGTCTTCATACTCGCCTTTGGCAGCACGATCCGATATGGTAATGATCCCGACCTGAATCCTCATGATTTCCGTTTTGAAAGAAGCTGAATGTTGGTGACGCGCATCTGTTTATCAACCGCTTTACACATATCGTAGATAGTCAGCGCGGCCGTGCTCACGGCAGTCAATGCCTCCATCTCAACGCCTGTTTGGGCTGCGATCTTAGCCGATGCGGTAATGCGCACACCATCCCGGGACTCAGGGATTTCAAATGTCACCTCGCAATGGGATATCGGCAGCGGGTGGCAGAGCGGAATCAGCTCACCGGTCTTCTTGGCCGCTTGGATCCCGGCGATCCGGGCGGTATTCAGGACATTCCCCTTGGCGATTCGGTGCGTTTCAATCAGCTCAATGGTCTCGCTCTGAAGCCAAATCTCGCCATAAGCCGTGGCCTCTCTTGTCTGGACCGGCTTATCCGAGACATCAACCATCCGCGCCCGTTCCTGATCGTCAATATGTGTCAGTTCACTCATAAATCATTTGCGCAAGCTGGTGCGCTAGATTCCTTGTCTCCGTTGCTCGGCATGCCCCGGGTCTTCTCTTTTTCCTTAAAACGGAGGGTTTCAGCCCCCTCACCGAGAAATGCAAGCGACTTCTTTCGCCCAAGCTTTCACCGCGTCGGTTACGATATCACTCAAATGGGCCTTCGGTTGGACATGGCGCGGGATGAAGTTCGGGGAATAGCCAAGGAGATCGGTGCTTACCAAGATCTGCCCGTCGCAATCCCACCCGGAACCGATCCCAATTGTCGGGATCGATATTGCCTTCGTTACTTCTGCGGCAACCGCCGGCGTCACCAGCTCCAAGACCAAACAAAAGGCGCCCGCACCCTGCAACGCTCGAGCATCTTCCAAAAGGGCCTGCCGTTCGGGTTGCCTCCTCCCTTTAATGTGATAGCCGCCCTCTTCCCGAATGCTCTGCGGCAACATCCCGAGGTGTCCGATAACCGGAATCCCAGCTTCGACGATCGCCTCGACTTGGGGAAGAATTGCTTGGCCTCCCTCGGCTTTGACCGCTTCGGCACCGGCTGTCCGGAGCCGACGGGCATTGGAAAGCGCCGACTCCGGCGTGTCATAGCTCCGATACGGCAAGTCTGCCGCCAACAAAGCATTCGGTCGAGCCCGTGCGGCCGCTCTCACATGGTGCTCCATGTCTTCCACTGTCACATAGGTGGTGTCGGGATACCCCAACATTACCATCCCCAACGAATCCCCGACCAAAATCAACGGCACCCCGGCCGCATCAATGTAACGAGTCAATGGGTAATCATACGCGGTCAAGGCGGGAACCCGTTCTTGTCCTTTCATCTTGCGTATGGTCTCCGGAAACACCTTGCCTGCGCTCATCCCTTTACTATGGTTTCAGCCTGATCCGATCGACAAGCGGTTTTTGCACCTTGCGAAATGATTTCAAATCGGCTCCATTTCGTCGGAATCGGGCAACTGCTCCGTCAGCTCGCGGATAGATCGGGTCAGTCCAGGCAAGACCAGACTCGGCGCGATCTCGTTGAGCGGTCTCAGGACAAAGGCACGCTGATGGGCCCTTGGATGGGGCAAGATCAGTGTCGGTGTATTGCGGACCTCGTTCCCAAACGCGATCAGGTCGAGGTCGAGCAGCCGTGGCTCATTGACAGCACGACGCTCCCTGGGCCCGTAAAGCGGTTCCAGCGATAGAAGATGCTCAAGAAGACTTTCGGGGGTTTCATCCAAGCGCAGCGCCAGGCCGACGACAGCATTCACGAAAGGAGGTGATCCCGGCGGGCAATCTACCGGAGTCGTGCGCCATAGCGAGGAACGGGCCAAAGGGGCTGCCGAACACCTCTCCAAGCGCTCCATCGCGTCGAGCAGAATGTCCGCGGAATCCCCGAGATTCGAGCCGAGCGCGACGTAGCCCATCACCTCAGGCCAAGGACATCGTTCATGTCGTAAAGCCCGGGCGATTGGGCAACCGCCCATTGAGCGGCCCGCAACGCCCCATTGGCAAAGGTTTCCCGGCTTGCGGCCTTGTGACTCAGCTCAACCCGCTCTCCCATGCCCGCAAAGATGACGGTATGGTCGCCCACAACATCGCCACCCCGTAATGAGTGGACCCCGATCTCTTGCTGCGTCCTTTCCCCAACGAGGCCTTCGCGACCATGCCGAACGATGTCCTCCGATTTCTCCTGTCGATATTCAGCCAGGATGGAAGCCAGAGTCTTGGCCGTGCCACTCGGAGCATCCTTCTTCATTCGATGATGCATCTCGACGACTTCAAGATCAAAATCGGCCCCAAGGATCTCGGCCGCTTTTCGAGTCAGCCAAAACAGGGCGTTGACCCCCGTGGAAAAATTCGAGGCCCATACCATTGGGATCGTTTGGCGATGGTGCAGGACGGCATCTCGCTCGGCTACCGAATGCCCCGTTGTGCCGATCACCAAGGCAGTACCATGCTCTGCGCAAAGCGCCGCCACATCCGAGGTGACCTCGTGTGAGCTGAAATCGACCACGGCGTCCGCCTTGGACACCACCTCCGCAAGGTTGTCCCCGATATCGACTTGGCCGACCAGCTCCAACTCCGGATTCCGCGTGGCACATGCCACCAAGGTTTGTCCCATCCGCCCATTGGCGCCATTTATAACGACCCGTGTCATAGATTCGTCCCTTTCTTCAAGAGGCCGCACTGCTTTAAGGTAGCCCTCAATGCCTCCTTATTCTCGTTGCCCAAGGGGACCAATGGCAATCGGTAGCTCTCCTCGACGAAGCCCATCATGGCCAATGCCCCTTTGACCGGGATCGGATTCGTTTCCAGGAATAAACCTCTAAACAACGAGAAATACTTGGCGTGACGCTTTTGCGCCGTTGCCGGATCGCCATTGGCAAACGCTTGGACCATTTGAGCCATCTCTTTCGGGATCACGTTTGAGGCCACGCTGATTACCCCGTGTCCTCCAACCGCCATGAATGGCAGGGTCATCGAGTCGTCGCCACTCAATAAAGTGAAGTTCTTGCCCAGCGAGGCATGAAGCCGACTAACGCGATCGGGATTGCCGCTCGATTCCTTCACCCCGACAATGTTCGAGCACTCCTTCTTCAACCGGACAATCGTCTCAACGCCGATCTCGACACCGCATCTACCAGGGATGTTGTACAAAATAATCGGCAGCTTCGCGCTTCGTGCCACCGCGCGAAAGTGCTGGAACAGCCCTTCTTGAGTCGGCTTGTTGTAGTAAGGGCAGACCTGCAACGAAGCGTCCGCGCCCAAATCCTTGGCGGCCTGAGTCAGGTGGATCGCTTCGTCAGTCGAGTTGGCGCCGGTGCCCGCAATGACTTTGATTTTCCGATCCGCGAACTTAACAGCCAAACGGATTAACTGCAGGTGCTCCTCGACGCTGACCGTGGGCGACTCCCCGGTACTGCCAACCGGCACGACACCGTCCACCCCGGCCTTGACTTGACGTTTCACCAGCCGCTCAAAGGCCGGCTCGTCCAGCCCCTCATTCTTAAAAGGCGTTATTATCGCCGTATGGGTTCCGCTTAGCTTCATGCAACCATCCAGTTCATTTGATCCACACCAAACACATCGATTCTTTATGAGGCGCTCAGGCTAGGCAACCGGCCCGAGATCGATCTCACCCTCAAAGACAAAGTCTGCCGGTCCTTTCAGGCGGACATGACCGAGCTGATCCCCTTGACGATCGAAGCTGACCTCAAGCCAGTCGCCGCTTTGGACCTGGACGCATACCGGCGAAGAAAACTGATGCAGCCAAGCGGCGGTCAGTGCCGCAGCCGTCACCCCTGTCCCGCACGCAAGCGTTTCCCCTTCCACGCCGCGCTCATACGTCCGCACTCGAATCGCATTATCACCCTTTAGCTGGGCAAAATTGACATTCGCCCCATCAGGCGCAAAATGCCGGTGATACCGGATTTCCCGTCCCAAAGATTGGACCATGACCCGATCGGCATCCTCGACAAACACCACCGCGTGCGGCACGCCGGTATTGACTGAATGCACCGTCGTCCGCCCGGTCGACGCGAGCACAAGCTCCTCATTCAATCGGTGTTCTTGCGGATCTGTCAAGTCGACGGTGACATGGTTCCCATCAAAGGTCGCTGTGATAAGGCCTGCACCGGTTTCAAAGGTCAGCTCGCCGTTGCCTTCGACAAGCCGTTGCACGAACCGGGCGAAGCATCGGGCGCCATTACCGCACATATCGGCAGTGCTCCCGTCACTGTTGTAAAACTCCCAAGCCCAGTCCGCCTGGCCCGTTCGACTCGGTACCAACAAAAAGACGCCATCCGCACCGACGCCCCGTTGACGATCACAGAGCCTCACCACTTGCTCCCGAGTGAGATGGATCGATTGATCCCGATTATCAATCAGGATAAAGTCGTTTCCGGCACCATTCATCTTAGAAAACGCTAACGACATCGAGATTTAAGCTTAACAAAACGACACCAAAAGACAATAGGATAAGGGCCGGGCCGCAGGGACTTGCTTATGCCAAACCGGATCAACCGACATTGCATTGGAATCTACCGAAGTCCAAAAAAGGCGTTGACGTTAACCATGACGCTGCTCGTCTCGATTGCCGCTCCCGATGCAATCGCAAAGGAAAGGGGCCGACCACGGGCAAGGGATCTGGGCATCCCTTTCCCCGGGAAGCCCGGGGAGCACAACGCGATCACCGATGTCGCCGAGGTCACGGTCGGCCATACCACGTTGATTTCGGGATCCGGCGAGCTGAACGTTGGCAAAGGACCGGTCCGCACCGGTGTGACAGCCATTCTGCCTCGCGGGAAAACCTACGAGCCGGTTTTGGCCGCGTCGGCTTCATTGAATGGAAACGGGGAAATGACCGGAACGCACTGGATCCGAGAATCCGGTTACCTTGAAGAGCCGATTCTACTGACCAACACCCATAGCGTCGGAGCGGTTCACGAAGCAGTCATCGCCTGGAGAGCGGCTCATGACTATTATGCCGCTTCCGGCGATTACAATTGGGCGGCGCTGCCGGTGGTCGCCGAGACTTGGGATGGCCGCCTCAATGATATTCACGGGTTTCATGTCAAAAAGCGCCATGTCTTCGAAGCCCTCAACAAAGCGACAGGAGGTCGTGTCAAAGAAGGAAATGTGGGAGGCGGCACCGGGATGGTCTGCTATCGCTTCAAGGGAGGCATCGGCACCGCGTCACGGAAGCTCGAATCCGGTTATCGGGTCGGGGTCTTGGTCCAAGCCAATTACGGCAGGCGACCGACACTGACCATCGCGGGCGTGCCGGTGGGACGTCACATCCGAGATCTCAAGCCGGAGATCCATTCCATCAATCCCCCCGCGAGCGCTGTCGGAAATTCGATCATCGTCATCGTCGCGACCGATGCCCCATTGATACCGAATCAGTTGCGTCGCGTCGCCCGTCGCGTTCCTCTGGGGATCGGACGAGTCGGCGGTATCGGACGCAACTCCTCCGGCGACTTCTTCCTTGCGTTCTCAACCGTCAATACCGGGAAGCAACCCCGCGACAACGAATCGTTGATCGACATCGAGATGCTTCCCAATGATCGTATCGACCCGATCTTCCAAGCCACGATCCAAGCCACGGAGGAAGCGATCGTCAATGCGCTCGTGGCGGCTGAGACGATGACCGGTATCAACCACAATCGAGTCTACGAACTGCCACACGACCGACTCCGGTCGATCCTCCGCAAATACAATCGTTTGGCCGAATGAGCTTGTTTGCATTCAATCCCCTACGTCCCCGATCGGAGGCGAGGTCGCCTGCGTTATGGGAATCGCTCATTCCCGTGGCAGTGCTTGTCGGGCTAATCGGCACCAGCATCGTTTTCTTTGATCAAACCGCCCACATCCCGTTGGTGCTGGCTTCGGCGATCGCGGGGCTGATCGGATATTGGCTTGGCAACTCGTGGAGCTCGATCCAGCAAGGGATTATCGACGGCATTACGATCGCCTTGACTGCAATCTTGATTCTCATGGCGATCGGCATCCTGATCGGCACTTGGATCGCAGGGGGCATTGTTCCACTCTTGATATTTTACGGGCTCGAGCTCCTCAATCCGGGCAGCTTCCTTGTCGCGGCCTGCCTGATTTGCTCGATCGTCTCCCTGGCCACAGGGAGCTCGTGGACGACCGCCGGCACCGTCGGG
>JAHEOI010000219.1 GCA_018610125.1 Verrucomicrobiota bacterium | reverse complement strand
GTCGTCGTTGGCAGCGATCGGATAATCCACCAGTGTCGGATCACAATTCGTATCGACGATTCCGGCAATCGGTATTTCCAAGCGGCGTGCCTCGGCCACCGCGTTGTGCTCACGCTTCAGATCGACAATGAACATGGCCGCGGGATAACGCTGCATCGTCCGCATCCCGTCGAGGTTACGGCGCAGCCGGGCGGCTTCGCGGCGGAGAGCCGACTGCTCCTGCTTGACATATTGGCTCATGCTCCCGTCCGATTCCATCTTCTCCAGCTTGTTGAGTCGCTCGATGGAACGCTTGACGGTATTGAAATTGGTTAAAGCCCCACCCAGCCAACGTTGGGTGATATAAGGCTGTTTGAGGGCTTGCGCGGTCTCCCGAACGGCGGCTTGGGCCTGCTTCTTCGTTCCGACGAACAAAACCTCGCCTCCCCCGCGCACTTTCTCAGAGAGAAAGCCGCATGCCTGCTCAATTTGAGTGATGGTCTGATTCAGATCAATGATATGAATCCCATGCCTGGCATCGAAGATGAATTTCTTCATCTTCGGATTCCAACGCTTGGTTTGATGCCCAAAATGGACGCCTGCCTCTAGTAATTCTTTGACACCGATATTTAACACAGATTTTCCTTGGTTTTGGAGTTCACCGTCGTTTACAGCACCTCATCCCGCGGAATAACGGGATTCTTTTCCGTTGTTGTTGTGGTCCGCTCTACCCACCCGGATAGAGCCTTTTATTGACCGTTCTCTCTTATCCATTATTATGCACGCAGAACGCGCGGCCAGTAAGCCCCAGTAGTTTAACCCAGCGTCGGTTGCTCGCAACCCGATTTTTCAGGCAACTCCTTTGACCTAGAACCATACTTAAGCTCCCGGCGGACGTCCAGTAGCGAAGCGCGCCTTAACGCGGCAAATTCCTACCCCGGGCTTGAAAAAGGGGGGGTGATGCCGACGCCGACCGGCCATGGATAGCGACGATTTAAACCACAGAGAAGGATTGCAAGAGTCCGAAGAGGGGCCGGCTCACATGGGCAACGTCCCTTGTGCCGTAGCGATTTTGGCCGGGGGACTCAGCTCACGGATGGGGCACGACAAGGCGAGCTTACGTTCGGGGGAGGTGTCACTCTTGGAGCGGATCCATTCCAATGCTCAAAGCCTCGGGTATCCGGTTCATGTCATCGCTCATGATATTGTGCCGCGCTGCGGCCCCTTGGGAGGGATTTTCACCGCATTTGCCTCGATTCAGGCCGAATCGATCCTCTTTCTCCCTTGCGATATGCCGTTTGTGTCGCCGGCTCTCCTGCGATTGGTCGCTGCTCCTCTATCCGGTTCGCACCTCGGTCGCTTCGTCGAAGCCAACGGCCAGGTCGGGTTCCCGTTTCAGCTTCGCTCCGGGACCGAGCCTATCGTCCGAGATCACCTTGAAAAAGGGGCCTACTCGATCAACGAGCTGGCCGACGCCATCGAGGCGGACAGGATCATGATCCCCAAAGCGTGGCGGCACGAAATCTTTAATATTAACAGACCTGAGGATTGGGAAGCCGCCCTCGAGATGATGCGCTAAGCGTCTGGAACGGGAGCGCCAATCCTGGCTTGTCATCGGCAATAAGAAGACCTAATATGAAATCCATGTGTAAGTCCATGTACGGTGTGGTTTTGCTGGCGGCGTCTTTGTCGACGCTCACGGCCCGGGATGTTATCGATCTCAAAGGAAACGCCAAGCTCGACGGGACCATTCTCGCCAAGAAGCCGAACCAAATTGTGATCGACATTGGCTACACCGTTCTCGTCGTGCCGCGGGATGAGATCCTGAGTGTCTCGACCACCAAGCAGGGAACCAAGAAGGACGAACCCGCCAAAAACGAGCTCAAGCTCAACGAGAATCTCTATTACACATCGAGCTCCCAGCAGCCCAAGCAGAATGTTCGGGAGCTGGTTCAAGAGATCGGCGAGGCCGTGGTCCAGATAAGGACACCTCAAGCGCTCGGCTCCGGCTTCTTCATCCATGAAGCGGGCTATCTGATCACCAATTTCCATGTGATTGAAGGCGAGACCGAAATCTCGGTGGAAGTCTATCACCGACGCGCCGGCCAGCTCCAGCGGGAGGTCTATAAGGAAGTCCGGATCGTGGCGCTTAACAAGTTCAACGACTTGGCCCTTTTGCAAATCGAGGAAGAGGACAAGCCCACCTTTCAAAAGGTTCCTCTCGGCAACACGAGCACTCTGGATGCAGGCGATCGTGTCTTTGCCATTGGCAGTCCAATGGGACTTGAGCGAACGGTTACCGAAGGGATTGTGAGCACGAAGACCCGACAGCTTCAGGGGGAGCTCTACATCCAAACAAACGCGCAGATTAATCCGGGCAATAGCGGCGGCCCACTGTTCAACCTGCAAGGCGAAGTCGTCGGGGTGACCAACATGAAGATCACATTCGGAGAAGGACTCGGCTTTGCAATCCCGGTCAGCGTCCTGAAATCGTTCCTCAACAATCGCGACGCCTACGCATACGACCAAGACAACCCGAGCAATCCTTACCATTACCTGGAGCCGCCGAAAGCGAGTCAACAGGCCGCGGCCAAGTAACGCAGCGGCCGGTGAATAAACTTCCCTTTCCTGAGCGGTTTCGTTAATCTAGCAAGTATTCCAAAAAGGTCAGTCTATGAACATGAAAGCATTCATCTGGATCGGGTTGGCGGCAATCATAGCCCCGGCCCATGCGTTCGCAGTCCCGGCACCAAAGGACCTGCTCCCGAAAGACACGTTGGGCTTCATAACCATCCCGGACGTGTCCACGGCAAAGGCGCGATTCGCAGAGACCGCGATGGGTCAGCTCTGGCAGGATCCGGCCATGAAGCCATTTCGGAAGCACCTGCAAGAGCGTTTGAGCTCTCGCTTTGTCAAACCGTTTGAAACCAAATGGGACGTTGAGCTTGGGGAGTATCTCGATCTCTTGCAGGGTCAGATCACCTTGGCGCTGACCCCTAACGAGTGGGCGGACGATCCCAAGCGCACGCCGGGATTGGTCTTTCTTCTCGACGCCGGGAAGCAGCAAGACGAGCTCGGCGCCAAGCTGGATGAGTTTCGTCAACGGTGGGTGGAGGCCGATCATTCGGTCAAGAAGACCCGAATCCGGGACGTGACATTCACAACCTTGATCATTGAACCGGAGGACAAGAAGGAGCCATTGAACATATTCATGGGTCAATCCGGCTCATTGCTCTTGGTCAGTAATTCAAAGAGCGACCTCGAGAAGCTTTTGATCACTCTGGATGGGGGGATGGTTCCGACATTGGATGAAAGCAGTGAATACCAGGACGACCACGCTAACCTGTTTCAGGACGCACCTTTCTACGGCTGGCTCAATTTCGGCCGATTGAGCCGACGGCTGCAAAAGCTCAATGAGGCCTCAAACCAAAATAGTGGGAGTCAAAAGAATGCCAATCCGTTCCCGATCGACAAGGCGATTCAGGCGACAGGCTTGAGTAGCTTGAGCACCGTGGCGATTACGACTACTCCCTCAAACGAAGGAACGATGGGACGGTTCTTTTTAGGGGTTCCTTCGGATCAACGGCGCGGGCTCTTCAAGATCTTGAGCTTGCCTCAGAAGGAGGCGGGCCCGCCGGCATTTGTTCCGGATGACGTCCTAAAATACAGTCGCTGGAGGATTGACACGCAAGAGACATGGGATGCGATCGAGGACATGCTCACCGGCATTTCCCCGCAAATCGCGGGGGTCTTTAAGCTGATGGTGAAATCGGTGGGCAAGAAGGCCGATGCGAACTTCGATTTGGAAACGGATCTTATCGGGAACATGGGGGATGACTTTATCTCTTTTGAAAAGCCGCCTGAAGGGAGCGCCGATGAGCCGTCCGAAAAGGGAGATTCATTGACCTTGATTGGCTCCGCCAATCCGGAACGGCTCGCCCGCGCCCTCAAGCTTAGCGCCGGCTTGCTTCCCTCGAAATCAAATAAAGTCAATGAGCGTGAATTCCTCGGGCGAACGATTTACTCGCTCGCACTTAAGACCCCTCGCCGAAAAGGAAGCCAAGGCGGCTCCACCAGCCTCCACTTTGCCGCCAGCGCCAGTTATGTGGCCTTATCAACCGATCCGGCAACGCTTGAGGCTTATCTCCGCGATCCTTCTCCTCAAGGGCAATCGCTCAGGAGCCTGCCAGGGCTCGACCGGGCTGCCGAAAAGGTCGGCGGGATGAGCCAAGGATTCTTCGGATACGAAAACTCGAAGGCTTCCACCAAGCATTACCTCAAGCTCCTTCGAGAGGATGGATCGAACTTGCGAGGGCTGGCCATGTTATCAGGTGCTCTGCTTCCAAGAATTCCCGGGAAAGGCGACCATAAGCCGATCGATTTCTCGCTTTTACCCCCGTTTGAGAAGGTCGCCAAATATTTCCACTTCTCGGTCTACGCGACCGAATCGCGGCCGGAAGGCATCTATTTCAACCTTTTCAGTCCCAAGCCGCCGGCACTGCAATGAGAGGGAGGCCTCACAGCGGGGTCTTACGCGGCGGGTTATCCCCCTGATCGGGACGCCGTCCAAAAACGGCCCCTAGCGGAGTGCGGGCCCCACCGCAACATCCCCCATTGCCCGCGCGCTACTCAGTAAGCAATACGGCTGTCACCTCGTCGGGTGTCAGATTCCCTTTTTCGATGGTCAACGGGGCGTTGGTAACACGATAGATCTGCCTGAGGGGGCTTAATTCGGGGTGGTCGCGCTCCTTGACTCCGCCGATATGCAGCGACGATGGCGCGGCGAGCGCGGCCAAGCCTCCGATGCCGCCGTATTTAAGGGCTCCCGGTAGAAACATCGGGTCCTCGGTCGATGCGACATCAGTGAAGTGAAAGCCATTCAGATCCGCTACGGTCCGATCGATCTCCTCATCGGCAAGGGCTGCCGCCAGGAGCACCCATGCGCCCGCTTGCCCGGTGCCTACCAGGTCGACACGCTCAACCCCGGCGTTGGCAACCAACGCTTGAAGGGCGGTCAGGATGTCTCGAACCCGGTTCGCAATGACCGGGCGATTGTAACCAAAGGTAAAGCCTTGATAATCGGAATTGACATCGAGCGGTGGTGATTCGGCGTCCGGAGCTCGGAGCTCGCCGACCATGAATGGGTCGATCGAGGCAACCATTTTTCCGGAATCCAGTAAAGCTTCCACGTCGGGAAGCAGTTTTGAGCCTTGTTCAAACAGCCCGTTTTTGCCCGCTTCGTCGATCCAAAGCACCGCACTTGAACGGTTGCTACTTGAGGTGTTGTTCTCCGGAATCAACAGCAGATAGGGAACGGCCTCATCGGCTCCCGGTCGGCTTACCGTGCCGACCTGTTGCTCCACCCCATCTTTCCTTGTGATCTGTGAGGTCTGGTTGACCGCCATCTCAGCGTCGTCTCCTGAAACGCCGCGGTCCAACATCACTCGTGCCGCGGTGCCCACCACTTTCCGGTACTTGGGTAAATCGGAACGGTCGTCTGGGACCAGCTTTTGAAATCGCTCTTGAGTCACCCGGGTCAAATAGTCTCGCAACGCCGAAGCGGATTTCGCGTCTTCCGGGAACGAATGATTCTCATTCCAGACGCTAAGCTTTTTGGGCGGCACCGGCCAAAAGTCACTCTGTTCGACGGGAGCGGACTCACCCAGCTCCAAGTGCCGATTGAACCAGTTGTACATCAGCTCGCGAGAGACCTGGTTGAAGTTGTGCTTGAATCGGGGAAACGCCTTGGCCATCACATCTTCCGAGCGGTCAAAGAGCCCATAGACCTGCTTAAGCTCCGGCAGTCCTTTGGTCTCAATGTCCACCGTCCAGTCGTCGGCCCCGCTCAATCCAAGCGGTTTCGGCGCAAACAGCGCGCTGATCGCAATGTTATTAATCCCTTGCCGCAGATAGGGGGCATTTTCACAGACGCAACCGCCCTGCATTCCGGTCGATGCCATGACAGCGGGGAACGCAACATCGGGCCGGGGATCGACAGCGCCGAGAATGAAGGTTTGGGTCCCTCCCCCGCTGGCGCCGGTGACACCGATGCGATCCGAATCGACCTCGCTAAGCGAGCTTAGAAAATCGAGGGCACGGATCGAATTGAACGCTTGCAGTCCCATTTTGTTCTGCAGCCAAAGGCCCGCCTGGACGTCGGAAAACCCATCTCGATGGGGGATGGGCCGGTTATCCGCATAGCCGACCATGTCATAATGAAACACGACGCACCCCATTCTTGCCAACTGAACCATTCTGGCTTGCACTGGGTAGCGGGCGCCCGACATGTATTCCTCGGCCCCTTTGGCAAGCTGCTCCGCGGCTTCCTCTCGGCTTGCCTCGTGAAAGCGTCCTTGGCTCCAATGGCCATGTGGCGAAAGCACGCCCGGGACTTTCCCATTAATCTCTTTAGGGCGATAGAGATTCCCCGTAACGTAGTGACCGGGATGGCTTTCGAAATAGACTTTTTGGATCGTATAATCGCCCCGGTCGATTTTGCCGTGAATCACCGGCTCAAGCGATTTCTTCGGCCACATTGGCCATAGCCCGACGGCCACTTTGACCTGGCGGCGAAGTCGCTTCGCGGCTTGCTCCCACTTCGACCTCGTTGTCGGGGGAGACCAAGGATGATAGTCATCATGGGTGGTCCGCAATTCGCCGAGTCGAGCGTCCTTCGGCGCTTGACCCTGCGGAAGCGCCCGAATGCCCGAGACCGATTCCGTTGCCCAGGAACCGGAAGGCAGCAGAAACAGCGCGATAATCAGGCCTACCCCGATCGACGTGGCGACCGGTACGGCAATACGATGCTGGGTTTTCATAGCTCCTTTATAGCCGTTACCCAGGTTATTGCCCAGTCCATTGTTTCACCCCTTCGACTTGGCATTCGCCGATTTGTCCATGTGCTTAGGAGCCAACAGGGTCCCACGGCACTTTTCACTCCCACAGTTACACGCGTAATAAGGCTCCCATTCCTCTTCGTAGTCCGACTCCCGCTCAAGCTGGTAATCGATCGTTAATTCCTCACCCTTCGCAATCTCTCGGATCGCCTCGATGAAAATGCGGTCGCCATCCAAGACGGCCTCACAATTCGGGCTGCATGAATGATTGATGAATCGTGCTTCATTCCCATCGCTCCGGGCATCGATCACCGTATTTTCATCCACGGTGAAGAGGAACGTATGATGGCTTTCGACTTCGTCCTCCCGATACCGGTCGCCGGCCTCTTCATGGGTGATCCGTTCTCCTGTGTATTCGACGATTCGGGTTCCCTTCGGAATCCGGCGTGTCGCGAAGCCACCGTATCCGTGTACCGAGGATCGTCTAACTTGAATGGGCACTTTCTTTCGCTGCGTCATCACCAATCCGCTTAGCTTCATCCGTTTCAGCCTTTCAGAACAACGTCGGTATTCGTCAGGCGTGGTACTCTATGGTAAAAAGATCGGACTGTGAATTTGGAAAATCATCAACGTTGGTTTTTTGTCGGGTGTTTGGTTGAACTGGCGCTTCTGGCCATTGCGGCCGTATTGGGCTGGATGGTGGGACGGCCGTTTTTAAGCGAGCTGCATTGGGACATGACCGATGCGTTGATCGCGCTGCTTGCGAGCATCCCCCTATTTGGACTTTTCGTTTGGCTTCTGGGCTCGACGATTTCATGGCTGGTCGAGATTCGGGAATTCCTTGACGATTATCTCCTTCCCATTTTCGGTCGATGGTCTCTGACACAGATTGCATTAATCTCGTTGTTCGCCGGAGTGAGTGAAGAAATCTTGTTTCGCGGCGTCATTCAAGGGGCACTTGCCACGTCCGGAGGAGCGGTCCCGGCTGTCCTGATCGCCAGCCTCCTATTCGGCCTCTTTCACACGATCACCCCGGCTTATGGCTTGATCGCCACGCTGATCGGGATCTACCTCGGCACCCTGACATTAATGACCCACAATCTGCTCACCCCGATTATCGTCCATGCCCTTTATGACTTCGTCGCGTTAGTCTACTTCCTCAGGTTTTACCGACGGGACTCGTCGACCTCGGAGTTGCCCAACCGCTCATAGTATTCCCGGACAAATTCGGAATACTCGCGAGGGACCGCGTCCCGCTCGAGGGGGACCAACGCATCCTTCGACCTGAGGCGCGCCAGCTCTTCACCGATTCGATCCCGCAACTCCGTCAACGGCCTGATGATCTCGGATTGCACCATGCCCCATTTCGGCCCTGTGTTGTTTCGTTTGACGTCGCTCCGCATCGATCGGGCACGATCGACAACCTGCCCCACTTGACGGCGCCAAGCTTCCTCGCCCAGCATTTCACGCAGATTCCGCAATCGCTCAAGCCAGTTATTGAAACCTTCCCCGGCTATCGGGCCG
>JAHEOI010000218.1 GCA_018610125.1 Verrucomicrobiota bacterium | reverse complement strand
GGCCGGGGAAAAGCGCTTGGACCGACCCAGCGGCCTCTTCTCAAAAGGCCTTTGGTCTTTTAAAACCCGATAAACTAACGAAGCTTCGTTAGGTCGTTGATATACCTTTGCAGCTCTTCCAGCTCGGCTAAATCCTGTTGCAAAAGCCAGTGATCGGGTTCGGGCAACTGCAGCTTTTTCAATGCCGCTATCCCCTTTTTGCTGAAGGGGTCGCTGACTTGAGGCATCTCCAGCCCGTGCTGACGATGCAAAAGGGCGTGAGCTCGGTTTCGCACTCGAGTGCGCTCCCTAATCCAGAAAAGCCGCCGGCGCAGGACATTCTTCCTTTGCCGAGTGGCCTTGGCCGGAATACGAGCCGTGGCCACCAGATTGCCCCGCAACAGGTGGGCCAGGCCTCGGGCATCCAAGCGGTCGGTCTTGATCTGGGCATCGGCGATGAGTCGCGTCTTGCCGGGATGGGCGAGGACCACTTCGGCGACGTTGTCCATCTCCTCCAACAGCCCGTAGGCGTAGCCCCAATTCCAGCATGCCTCCAGGACGACTTTGGCCGGCTCCCGCAAGGAATCAAAAGCCTCCGGAAGGCCTAACCCCACGGGATTTGTTGTTCCCACGGAGCTTAAAGACCTTGCGCCACCAGCGGATCCAACGCCATGTGTCTCGGAAGGGCGCGATTTTGCTGCCTTGTTTGTTGTAGACAACCTCAATCGGCACGAATGCCACAGGCTCTCCGGCAAGGCTGAATGCGAGTAAGATCTCGGATTCAATCTCAAAGTGAGACGCCGTGAACGGGAAGTGAATCTCGGCCCAGGTTGGGACGCTGATTAAGCGAAAACCGCATTGGGAGTCGGGAATGGGCTGATGGAGCCATTGCGCCAGCGACCAGCTCATAATGCGATTGGTCAATCTCCGTACCACCGGCATCTTTTCCGGGGCGTGGAGCCGATTGCCAATGACAAGCTGTGCGCCTTTCGTGGCCGCATCGAAGAATTTCGGGATATCCGCCGGCAGATGCTGCCCATCCCCATCGAGGGTAAGGCACCATGTTGCGCCGAGGCGCCGGGCTTCCTTGAGACCCGATAGGACGGCGTGCCCCTTGCCATGGTTTTGCGGCCAATGGAGTACATGGGCGCCGGCCAGCTTGGCGATTTGGGCGGTATTATCACCGGAACCGTCGTCCACAACGATAACGCCCGGGAGATACCGCTTGACTTCTCGGACCAGATGCCGGATCGCGTCCGCTTCATTGAAGCAAGGGATAAGGCCAATGGCGTCGTCGTGCTGATTCATCGCAGGTCATTTCAAGGGGGATTGATAAACCGAGCGGACATCGACTTTTCCCCCTTTAAAGTAAAAAGTCTTTTGAAACGAGAAGCTCCGGTTTGAAGGGGAGTACGTCAACTTTTTCGGGGTTTTGCTATCATTGGGGTCATAGACGGAATAGACGAATCGGCCCTGCTTCCGGGTAAGCGAATAGACAAGGACGGCATGGTTGATATTGAGCGAGGGGAAGTTGGCGAGCCACAGGACCATTGGGTGGCCCGCGTCGAGTGATTGGCGGAGTCGCCGGTTGAGCTTTGCCTGATGGCGGGCTGAAGGCGGGAACACAAGCATCACATTTCCGGGGCGAAAATAGGTCGGCCATCCGGCACCGAGATTGTTTTTAAAGGTTTCGGGATGGTCCCGGCTGAGTCGATAAAGATTGCGGTATCCTGGGAATACGACTCGTTTTTCCGGACGGAGGGGCGGTTTCCAGGCAGCATGGGCCCGTACTTGGCAAATCCGTTTCGCCAATTGAGATCGGGATAGCGGCGGTTCTTTCGGCGCAAATCGAGCGAATTTCCAAAATTCAAGGGCACTTCGGGCTAAGACAAAACAGCGTCGCGTGTAGCGATCTCCGCGCGCTGACGGGCTATGACGCATCGATCGGAGCTCGCCATCCACGTAGTGCCACACGGTTTCGTTGGCGAACGCAAACCGGTCTGTCCGGAAGGAGAATGGTCGATCTGCCTGCTTCTCGGGCGGGCGGTGAGCGCAGCCGGCGACGATCGCCCAGCTCAAGAAAAGGAGGAGAATGCGTGTCGCAGTTCGAGAAGACATTGGGTATCGTGGTCTTTGAGGTGACGAGGATGAAAGAGGAATTCGTGACGTCCCTCCGGCAGGGCTTGATGGCGTCGGATGACCTCGGTGGGGTCCATGGCAAAGAGGCGGTCAATTCCCCATAATGTGTCGCTGCTTGGCCATGGCGACTTCCGTTTTGAACAAGAGAGGAACGGCTGAATCAACTTCCCTTGAAGGCGGGCCCGAAAATTTGCTGAAAAAAATCGGGGCATGCCGAATCGAATCCATCCTGCGAAATCGGAATCGAGGATTGGGAACAGTGAGTTCGCGACCCTTGGATGAATATGAAGGTGATGATGGCTATTCACGAAGGCACAGGCCAAGCTCGAAGCTTGAAACAATTCCCATTGTCGGGCGATTTCGGATTGCATCAACCGATGGGCGGAAGGAAACAAGCCGATGGCCCAACCTGCCTTGGCGGGGCTGCGGCCCCATGGCCACGAAGAGACAGTGCAGGGTTTTGAACCATTCAAATGGAGGTGCAGTCCCACTTGCAAAGTCGGGGCTTGCTTGGCAAGCCGAACCGCATGCTCTGTGGCGGGCTGCCCGGTCATCAACGACGCTCCATGCAACATCCCAAATCGATGCGCATGGAGAATGGCTTCGTTGATCGACTCGCTCATGCCAAAATCGTCCGCTATGAAAAAGACTTCTTTTGCCATCGTTCGTTTAGGGGCTGGAAGGAGTCAGTCTGCCAAATGGCATACTTCTTCCTTTCCGAAGCTTTAGTTGAAGCAACATGCTCGACGAAAGTCCGACGGGCAATCATCGGTCTTACTAAGCGTCCGGATAAAGCGGAACCGATTGTGGAGCGCCTCTGTTTTTGCGCCGAGAAGGAGAGCGAGCGATGATAATTGCCGGAATGCGGACGTTTCAACTCTGGTAGATTAACTTGCGTTGATGTGGTGGCCTTGGATTTTGGGCGGCTGGACTGTGACGGCGCTGACCTGGTGGTGCGTCGCTTACCGGATGGCATTGCATCCTCGCCCAACGAAGCGCCCCGGGTCCGTGCGCGGTGCTTGTCGTATCAGCATTTTCAAGCCGATTCCGCGGTTGGAGACGCGGGAAGAGCTCCAGTGGCTCGCTGAGAGCATCGAGTCCTTTGCGGCCCAGCTCGATGAGCAGACGGAGATCCTGCTTGGGATTCACGAAGAGGATCGCCGAAGCTGGGAGCCCTTCATTAACAAGTGGCGATCGAAATGCTCCCCGGAATCATTGAAGGTGATTTTTCGTGCCGAGTCGGACAGCTATGCGAACCCAAAGATTTCATGGCAACGGATCTTGGCAAGGCATGCCGGAGGTGAGCTTTGGATGTGGAGCGATGCCGATATCTTGGCGCCACCGGATTTCCTCGCTACGGCGCGGTCGGAGATGCTCGAAAGCCGATACCATCTTTTGACGAATGCGTATGTGGTTCAACAGGTCTCTCGCCCGACGGGGTTGTTCGAGGCGCTGTTCGTCAATGTCGAATTTTATCCCGGTGTCCTGTTGCTCGGTCGCTTGGGCTGCATGCGGTTCGGGTTCGGAGCGGGCATGCTGTTTGGCGCCGAGGATTTCCGGCATCGTGCGTGCTGGAATGAGCTTGGGGGGCATCTGGCGGAGGATTTTGTCTTGGGGAAGCGGCTTCAACCGGTCGGGCTGGGATCGAGCGTCCTTAACACGTTCAGTCATAGCACCCAATGGCGGGAGGCATTGTTTCATTATGTTCGGTGGCAAAAGACCGTGCGTTGGTGTCGACCCGGCGGCTTTGCGGCGCAAATTCTAATTTTGCCTTTGGTCGGGTGGGCCGGGTTGATTGCTTTGTTCCGTTCCGATTGGCTGAGCTGGGCCGGTTTCGCGATGGCATGGCAATTGGAGATTGCCGTGGCCTATGCGATTTGCCGCCGGGTGGGATGTCGAATCAGTTGGCGGCATTATGGGATCGTGGCGGGCTGGAGCGTGCTTCGAGCTGTCACATGGTTGGCATGTTGGCTGCCATGGCCGATTCGGTGGCGTGATGGCAACTGGTGGTCGCTAACCCGGAGACGAAGACGAAGAAACGATTGCATTTGACCGTGAACCGGATTCAATTAAACGGGACCATTATTAAGGCATCGTTTCCCAAGATTGATGAGCTTCAAGCTCGGGGCAGAGCGCAGGAGGCCTTCCATGCGCAAGCCGAGGGGGTAGCCCGGGAGCGCTTTGGGAATGAGGTGTTTGTAAGGGGGGTGGTGGAGGTTTCCAATTATTGCCGTGAAAACTGTCACTACTGCGGCATGCGTCGGGACAACCGAGATCTGACGCGATATCGGGCGCAGGTGGATCAATTGGCCGAGCTTCTGGTCCATCACTGCCCATCGAGCGTAAGGGAATTGGACATCCAAGCGGGAGAGGATCCGGTAGTGGTGCGGCGGGTCGTTCTGCCATTGATCCGTATTTTGCGGGAGGAGACTTCGCTTGGGATAACCCTTTGTTTGGGGTCGTTGTCGTGGGACCTCTATCGGCAATTGAGGGAAGCCGGGGCCGAAACGTATATTCTCAAGTTCGAGATTGGCGATCCCGAGCTTTACGCTGAAATGGAAAGTCCCGGGACGCATCGCGAGCGCATTGAGCATATCGAGCATTTGGCCTCCGAAGGCTGGAATGTGAGCTCCGGGTTTATCGTTGGCTTACCGGGGGAGAATGAAAGAAAGATGATGGCGAATTTCGAGCTGGCACAAGAGCTCCCTTTGGCCGGCTGCAGTGTGAGTCCGTTTGTGCCTGGGGAAACAACCCCGCTTGCCCGCGCCCCGATGGGGAATATTGACCTAACCCTCAACTCCATGGCTGCCCTGAGGGTAATGCGACCCGATTGGCTGATTCCATGCGTAAGCGCTCTGAACATTGTCGAGCCCGATGGCGGCTATGAACGCGGTCTGCGTGCCGGAGCCAATTTGGTGACGATCAATTTGACCCCCTCGGAAGTCCGGGGGGAATATCTGCTTTACAAGCGAGACCGTTTTCTGATGACTGAGGAAACGATCTTAAAAAGCCTGGGCCGAGCCGGTCTTAAACCGGCGGAGCAGAGCGTGGCAGAGGCTTTAAGCGGCTCTTGGTCCGGATCTTGCTGAAAGGATTGTCAGAACGACTATGAAGAAAAGGATGCAATATTTTAAGGCGATCGGGCTGACCGGCTTGGCGAGCCTCTTTGCGGTGGCGCTGGTGGGGCTTTTCGCGGGGTGTCAAACGACGCAACAGCCGAATTACGTTGTGACCGAGATCATTTCGGAGCCACCCGGGGCCAAGATCGAGGTCAATGGCAATTATATCGGTAACGCCCCTGTCAAAACGAAGATTCGGACGCACAGGGACGGGGTGGTGCTGCACCGGACGGTCATTCGGGCGATCCCGACCGAGTCGGGGCATTTCGTTCAGAAAAAGGTGTTCCATGCCCCGCGGTTCCCGTTCGATAACCGTGATCAAGCCCCGCATCGGGTCTTCTTTGACATGACACTGAAGCCGTCCATGGGCGGTTATGGGGTTGGGATGGGCCCTGCCTACAAAAAGACGGAAGGCTCACCTGCCGGCAGCGGCGATGACATAAAGGCCGGCTCGTCCGAGGGCAATGGGGATGACGCGGAGACGAGCTCGGACGAATCAAGCGATAACTCCAAGGGCACCGATTAGAGACTGATCCATGCTATTTCCGCCTCGCCATGGTTCCGGCTCGCCTTCGAGGGTTGTTGTCACGGGGGCCGGTATTGTGTCGGGGCTTGGCTGTGGCTGGGAAGTGAATTGCGAGGGAATTCTATCGGGAAAACCGGCATTCCGCCCGGTGAGCCGGTTCGATGTGGCTCCGCGACGAGCGAAGATTGCCGCCGAGGTGGATGACATCGACGCGTTGGCCCTTGAGGGAGATGACGGGACGGGGAAGGGGGTGCCGGAAAGCCGATTCGAGAGGGCCTCTCGGATGTTGATGCGAGCGGCTCGGGAAGCTTGGTGCCAAGCGGGTTGGGAACCGGGTGACGACATCCCGGTTATTCTTGGCACCACAAGCGGCGGGATGAGCGAGGGTGAAGCCTATTACCGGCATGCCATTGAATCGCCCGCCGATCGGCGAGGGCAGGCCAGGAGAGTCGTGGCCTACCAATGCCAGCGGCAGGGACTCGACCTCATGGACGCTATCGGGTTTCGCGGGCCTTTGACGATCGTCGCGAACGCCTGTGCTTCCGGAGCGAATGCCATCGGAGAAGCATGGGCTGAATTGCGGCACGGGAATGCCGATCGCGTCCTCACCGGGGGATATGATGCGCTGAGCGAGCTTGTGTTTTCGGGATTCGATTCTTTGCAGGCCATTTCCACCTCGGTCTGCCGACCGTTTGATTCAAACCGCGATGGACTGAGTGTCGGCGAGGGAGCGGCTGTCCTAACGCTTGAACGGCGGGACTATGCCCGGCAGCGCGGCGCGCCCATTTTGGGTGAGATTGTCGGTTATGCCTCGACGATGGATGCCCACCATTTGACGCAGCCGCATCCTGAGGGATACGCAGCCGCTCGGGCAATGCGGTATGCCTGCGATCGGGCCGGAATCGCTCCCGATGGAATCGATTATGTGAATGCGCACGGGACAGGCACGCCGTTAAACGATGGTGCCGAGATGAAAGCGATTGCGCAATGGGCCGGCGAGCTTGCGGAGCTGATACCGGTCAGCTCGATCAAATCGACCTTCGGACATACCCTTGGAGGGGCCGGCGCCCTCGAAGCGGTCGCGTGCCTTATGGCGTTGGAAGAGCAAACAATCCCTCCAACGTCGACGCTGGAAACCTTGGATTCGTCCTGCCCGTTTCCCGTAGTGAGTCACGCGTCCCCCAAGCCATTACACACGGTTTTGAGCAACTCCTTCGGGTTTGGTGGGGCAAACGCCTCGTTGGCGCTTCGAGCCGCTTCGTTATGAGTGCCGAGGTCTACATCGCGGGATGGG
>JAHEOI010000217.1 GCA_018610125.1 Verrucomicrobiota bacterium | reverse complement strand
CCGCGGAAATCATGGAGTGGACTCGGGGTGAGGAGGAATGGTTTTAGTCGACGCCAACGTCTTGCTGGATGTGCTCACAGACGACCCCGAGTGGCGGGCATGGTCGGAAGACAAACTGCTATCGACAATCGAAACCGAAGATTTGGGAGTCAATCCGATCATTTATGCCGAGCTGGCACTCGCGTACGACACATCGGCGGAGTTGGAAAGCGCTCTTCGCGGATGGCCGCTGCAACGGCTGGCGATTCCGTACGAAGCAGGATTTCTGGCGGGACACGCCTTTATCCAATATCGACGTCGGGGCGGGAGGCGTCGCTCGCCTTTGCCCGACTTTTATATCGGAGCGCACGCTCAGACAGAGCGATTCCGCCTGCTCACCCGCGATTTGCATCGCTACCGGCAGTACTTTCCTAAAGTGAAGCTAATCGCCCCCCACTAGCCAACTCCGCGTCGAGTGGAATCGGGGGTCACCCCTCGAAATACAAAACAGCAAGCTCAGCCATGACTGGCGGCGCAGCCTCTGTTTCTTGCTCATGAGCTGGACGCGCTCTTATGGAAGGATCGTGTCTATGTCGTGATCTCGTCGAAAGCCGCAGGTCTGCTTGCGGGTCATCGGGCGTCACTTAAAAGCTCTTTGAAGACCTCCGGGGAAATGAGATTTTTATCTTGCGCGCGATCGAGGAACGGGGCCACGTCATTAACAGCGCGGCTCCAGTCCACATGCGAGAGCTTCGCCCAGAGAATCTGCCGCCAGTTCTCGGATCCCGGGATGGTCCCGCTCCATGCGGTTTGTTTGAGGGCATTTTTTAGCAAAGTGAAATTGGGCTCGGGCCACGTGGGATCGGACAGATACCAAACCAGATCGTAAAGGTCACGTCCCTTCGTATATTGACGTGAAAGTACGGCATGCAGTTTGCCCGCAAACAAAGAAGCCCGGTCATAGTGCAAGAGGTGAAGCAGGACGAAGCGCCGTACCGGTCGTGAGCTTATTACGGCTCCCTCCGGGGGATTGGCGTCGATTTCGACTTTTACCGATAAGACCTTGTCTTTGTGGGGAGTAAGACCCAGCTCATGGAGGAGGCCTCTAAATTTAATGAACCCTGCGGCAACGGTCCGAGCTTCTCGCATTTTGATCTCGACGTCATACGTCTCAGATGAGAGCGCTTGCTTAACCGCACGCATGCGGGCCTCGAAATCGGTGTCTTTTCCCGGTCTATGAAGCGAGAAATCAAGATCTTCGGACGAGCGAGGAAGATGATGAAGAAAGCGGAGCGCTGTTCCCCCGCGGAATGCCCAATCGGCAAACGCACCGGCATCTTGCAGTCCAAGCAGGATACGAGCTTGGAGATACTCGCGGGCAATGCTTTGCTTTCGCATTGGATCCGGCTGTTCGGCAACAAGGGCGTGAAGGAGCTCTTTCATAGCGTCGTGTATTGGCCTTGACTCTTCTTGAGCTCCAACAGAAGCTGTGCCGCACGCTCGATCTTTCGGGAACCGGTTTGGGCGACCATGGTCTGGAATGCCTGACCATCAAATCCGGCCTCCCACTCGAGCCTCAGCTCTTCGAGATAACCCGCTTTATCGCTGAAAGGCGTGAGATAGATCAAATCGATCAGCGCCTTCTCCGGGCGTGCGATGAGGGCATTCTGCCCCGAGACGACCTCGATCTCGGTGTAGCCAAAGAACATCTCGCGTTTGATGTGCCTGAAGTCGAAGCTGCCAATGGGGGTGCTCATCGCTTCGGGTCTGAGCCTTGAGACACTGGTCACGACCGGGACCTCTTCCGGGATGAGTCCGTGGTAGCGGAGCGCGGATTGCCGGCTTACATAAGAGGCCCGTTGAAGTGCGTTGGCGGCCACAAAAGGATGTAACGCCTGTCTCGCCCATGGCTCATTGAGGGCGTATACCCCTCGCCGCAGCATGGTCACCTTTCCACTGCGAGCCCAGCGATCGAGCTGACGGCGTACGGCGCTTGGTGACGGTGATCCTGCGAGTAGAAATCCGGTCGTAAAAACGGGCATGTCTCGAGTGAGATGAACGAGCCTTTCCCATTTCATTGTGAAAATGTGACGTATTCGTCTTCAAAATGCAATAAAATTTCTTGGCTTGCTCTTTGTCTTGACGACGGCGTCGACAAAGAAATCCCCAAAGACGGAGCAAGGGGGGGCCAAGCGATACGCATAGGGTTATCGAGCAAGCTGATCAAGGTCGATTCCTTGGTTGACAAAGGACCGAAAAACTTGAATTTTTAGAAAATTGTCTAATTATTGAACTATCGATGGATACGAGAGAAGTCGCAACGGTATGCGGGCAGCTGGGGGGAGAGACGCGTATTCGGCTCATCGAGCTGTTGTGGAAGCGGGCGATGGAATGTGGTGATCCGGAGGGCTGCGACTTGAGTGAGCGATGTTGTGATGTGGGGACGCTTGCCGAGGCCTTGGGGGTTTCGCTTCCTTCGACATCCTACCACTTGAGGGAGCTCCGGCATGGGGGTCTGGTCCAAACTTACCGCCGGGGGCAGCACACGTATTGTGGGTTGCGGGCCGAACGTTTCGCAGAGCTGGCCGCCTATTTCCGAGGAATCAGTGAAGGGCTCAAGGAGAAGGAGAAGAGATCATGTCATTGAATCAATACACGAAACGAGGCTTCAGTTGGGGCCTTCTGGCAACGCTGGCTATGACGATTGTCATGGGTTTGGGGATGGCATCGGGGAAGGCACCGATGCCGGACCCTATTCCGATTGCGATCATGAAGCAGCTCCTTGGGGAGGTGCCGCAGCCGGTCCTGATGGCGACGGGACTGATTGCTCACTTTCTTTACGGCGGTATCTTTGGAGCGATATTGGGGACCCTTTTTGAAGGGCAGATCAAGGTGTGGCATGGCCTGGTGCTGGGGATCCTGCTGTGGGTGGTGATGCAGGTGATTGTCCTTCCCGTTATCGGTTGGGGTATTTTCGGAAGTGGGGTTACTCCAAAGATCGCGGTTGCGACATTGGTGCTCCATCTCGTCTATGGCGGCGTCGTGGGGTGGGGGCTGCGAGGGACCGCGAAAGGATGGACGCGGGAATCTGGGGCGACTGAAGGCCGATGAAGGCGGGGAGCGTTTTCCTGATTTATTTCGGACCTCGAGCTCCGTGACAACAGGTAGACTTGCTTACGCCGAGCAGCACGAGAGCGTGCGGACATCTTTTCCGAAGGTCTGGGCGCAGAGCTTGATCGCCTCGGCCTGGGTGAGGTAGGGATGGAACGCCGAAGCGAGCGAGGAGACCGCGATCTGGTGACGAATGGCCAGGGCCGGCTCCATGATCAGATCTCCACCCTCGGG
>JAHEOI010000216.1 GCA_018610125.1 Verrucomicrobiota bacterium | reverse complement strand
GTTGTGCCGGCGATAAACGCGGCAGCCGGCTTTCGGCCGTTTTGCTTGATCCATGATGCCGCTTCCTCTTCCGCGGTTCCTCCAATCTCGCCGATAATGATGATCCCTTCGGTCTGTGGATCATCATTGAAGTATTTGACCGCCTCGCGGAGAGAAAGGCCGTTGACCGGGTCGCCCCCGATACCGACGCAGGTGGATTGGCCCACTCCGCGGCAAGTAAGCTGCCAGACGGCTTCATAGGTCAAGGTGCCGCTGCGCGAGACGACTCCGACAGGACCCTTTTTGTGGATGTAGCCGGGCGCGATACCGATCCGACAACCGCCATACGAGTTTTCGCCTTCGCCCGGTGTGACCAACCCGGGGCAATTGGGACCGACGAGACGGGTTCGACGTCCTTCCATGGCGCGCTTGACTTGCACCATGTCCTGTACCGGGATCCCTTCGGTCACACAGACAACGACGTCCAAATCCGCGTCGACCGCTTCCAGGATAGCGTCGGCCGCCAATGCAGGCGGAACGAAAATCGCCGAAGCGGTGGCCCCTGTCTTCGCGACCGCTTCCGAAACGGTGTCAAAGATGGGCACGCTCTCCTCGAACCATTGACCGCTTTTTGCGGGAGTGACACCGGCCACGACTTGGGTCCCATACTCCAAGCTGAGCTTGGCGTGGCGTGCTCCAAAACTTCCGGTTATGCCTTGGATGAGAAGCTTCGTAGAAGGATCGACTAGAATGGCCATAAAATGAGAGAAGCGAAGTCTGTTCGGTTAAATTTTACCCGGCAGCTTGGACCACCTTTTCGGCGCCGTCGGCCATGGTTTCGCCGCTGGTGATGGCGAGCTCGGACTCTTGGAGAATCTGCTTGCCGAGCTGGACATTGTTGCCTTCAAGCCGGACGACAAGCGGCAGGTTGAGTTGTGTCTCCTTGACGGCGGCCACGATACCCGAAGCAATCACGTCGCACTGCATGATGCCGCCGAAGATATTGACCAGGATCGCTTTCACATTCGGATCGTTGAGAATAATCCGGAACGCTGCAGCGACTTGCTCTTTATTGGCGCCGCCCCCGACATCGAGGAAGTTGGCCGGGTTACCACCGTAGTGCTTGATAATATCCATTGTCGCCATGGCCAAGCCGGCGCCATTGACCAGGCACGCAATATTGCCATCCAATTTGATATAATTGAGTCCGTGCTTGCCGGCTTCAATCTCCAAGGGGGCCTCTTCGGCCAAATCCCGCATCTCTTGAATCTCAGGGTGACGGCTTAGTGCGTTGTCATCGATGGAAATCTTTGCGTCGACCACAGCCAAGGCCTCTTTGCCATCCGGTCGCTCCACGAGACAGAGCGGGTTGATCTCGACAAGCGACGCGTCCGAATTGCGCCAGGTTTCATAAAGGCTCAAAAAGAGCTTCGGGGCCTGCTTCATCAGGTCGCCCCGCATCCCCAGGGCGGCGGCCAGCTTGCGCGCTTGGAACGGTTTCATCCCAATGGCGGGATCGATCCATTCCTTCACGATCTTCTCCGGGGTGTTGGCGGCGACCTCTTCGATCTCAACGCCCCCTTCGGTGCTGACCATGATGACCGGCTTGGAAACCGAGCGATCGAGCAGCACCGCGACGTAGTATTCTTTCTTGATTGTCTCCGCGCCCGCCACTAGGACGGTGTCGACCTTCCTTCCTTCAGGGCCTGTTTGACGGGTGACCAGGACGTTGCCAAGCATCGCACGGGCGGCTTGTTCGGCCTCTTCGACCGAGCGGCAGAGCTTGACGCCGCCTTTGAATCCATCCTTAAAGGTTCCTTTGCCACGCCCGCCGGCGTGGATTTGAGATTTGACGACCACCTGCCGCTGTCCCGACGAAAAAAGCGATTCGGCGACCTGGCGGGCTGTTTCCGCGCTCTGGGCGATGTCGCCTTCAGGGACCGGGGCGCCGGATTTGGATAAGAGCTGCTTGGCCTGATATTCGTGGAGATTCATTCTGGTTAAAAGTCGCGCCTTGGTTACGGTTATAAGTCAATTGGCACGGCGAAGGGGCAAGCGCTTGCACTTGCACTTGCACTTGCACTTGCACTGGGAGCTCGCTCCACCGGTGACATCATTGGCGTTGCTCGATCGGAGTCACTTTGAGGCCCTCCGGTCCAATGTAGCTGCTTTGGGGGCGAATGAGGCGATTGTCCGCGAGCTGCTCAAGGACGTGGGCTGTCCAGCCTGCCGTTCGAGCGATTGCAAAGATCGGGGTGTAGAGATCGACCGGGATCCCGAGGGTGTAGTAAACGGTTGCCGAATAGAAATCGACATTGGCATGGAGATTTTTCTCCTTGAGCATGATGTCGGCGATACGGTCGCTCATCTTGATCCACTTCGCTTCCCCCATTTTCTCGCTCAGGATATGCGCCATCTTTCTCAAATGAGGAGCGCGAGGATCCAAGGTCTTGTAAATGCGGTGGCCTATCCCCATCACCTTCTTCTTATTTCTCAGGCAATCGCCGATGTAATCGTCAACATTTTCCAGCGTCCCGATTTCTTGGAGCATCTTGATGACGCCCTCGTTGGCGCCGCCATGAAGAGGCCCTTTAAGGGTGCCGATCGCGGTGGTGATGGCGGAATAAATATCGCTCAGCGTGGCGATTGTCACACGAGCGCTGAAAGTGGACGCATTCATGCCATGATCGGCATGGAGCACGTAGCAAAGATCAATTGTCTTCTCCTTTTCCGGTTCCGGTGTTTGCCCGTCGAGTAGGTAAAGGAAATTGGCGGCTTCACTGAGATTCGGATCGGAAGGGATGATCTCTTTCCCTTGGCGAATCCGATGGAAATAGGCCGTGACGACAGGAATTCGTGCGGCAATCCGGATGCAGATCTCGCGCCGCTTTTCCGGGGTGTCGGCGTCGCGCTCTTGGTCAAGGCAGCCAAGGGCTGAAATCCCGCTTCGAACCACATGCATCGGAGGCGTGTCTTTCGGGAACCCCTTGATCATGTCGATGATCTGTTGCGGGATTTCCCGTTCGGAAGCCATTTGCGCCTTAAGGTCGGCAAGCTCCCGTTTGTTTGGCAAATGCCCGTAGTGCAGGAGATGCACCACCTCTTCGTAGCTGACTTGGCCGGCCAGCTCGTTAATGTCATAGCCGCAATAAATGAGCTGGCCAATATCTCCTCGAACGTCGCTTAGCTTTGTTGAAGCCGCAACGACCCCTTCCAATCCTCGTGAAACTGTCGACGAATCTGCCATGTAGGCCCGCTTTTGGATTTACCCGAAATTAATAAACAACCTGCGCTCTCTCCACGTCGTTTGGAGTTTAGGGGATGCCTTGGAAGGCGTCAACGCTTTTTCGATCATGAAGCGCGAAGCGCTGGCCGAAGCGCTGGGCAGGAATTACTTTTTGTCTTTGCTGCTGCTTTTGGAGCTGCTACTGCCGCCGCCGCCGCTACCACCGCTGGAGCCACCCATCCCGGCAAGCAAAATGATGCCCGTCATGAAGCCGATCGCAAAGAAAGCGAAATACATGAGAGCCGACGGGGCGGTGATCGAAGAGAATATCGGATCAAAGTTGAACTGGACCGTTTGGGGATTTTCCAGCCCCATCAGTACGAGCAGTGCCAGGATGACCAGGACAAAAAGTGACTTGAAAATGATCTTAGCCATGTATTGAAGGTGAGCCTACGGAACCGGTGTCCAGCCTGTCAAGCTTCGCGTTTTCGATTGGGGACCGCAAAAAATGGGAAAGGCAAATGGGGGGTTGCGCCTTCTATCCTGCCCTTCTACTCTTTAGCCTGTTAACGTCGTCCCGGCCATCGGGATGGCATTGGTAAGCAAAATTTGTGCGAAATCAGTCTATGGGGAGAAAACCGCTTTCATCGGGTGAAGTAACGGAATTGGTAAACGGCTTGAACAAGCTGGCACGGAATGTTTGGTGGACCTGGAACCAAGACGCCCAGGATATCTTTCAGGAGCTGTCGCCGCGAGCCTGGCAAAACCTTTATCACAGCGCTGTCGCCATTCTGCGGGAGGTTTCGGACTACGAGCTTCGTGCCCGACTTCAAGACAGGGAGTTTGCCGCCCGGGTTAGAGAGACCCTCCAAAACTTCAACAGTTACCTCAACGAAGAGAACACTTGGGCGCGGCAGCACGCGCCGTCGCTGATCGACAAACCGATCGCCTACTTTTCGGCCGAGTTCGGCTTTCATGAGAGCTTGCCGATTGCCGCGGGAGGGCTCGGCATATTGGCCGCGGATCATGCCCGCTCGGCGAGTGACCTTGGACTCGGTTTCCATGGCGTCAGCCTCTTTTACCGAGAAGGGTATTTTCAGCAGGAAGTCAACCACGAAAACTGGCAGACCGAGTATTACACCGTTCTCAATCCGAAGAACTTGGCTGTGGAGCCGGTCTTGAATGCCAAGGGCGATCCGATGGTCTGCTCGATCGAGATCGCGATGTCCCGAGTCTATTTTCAAGCATGGCGGATCAACGTCGGCCGGTGCCCCGTCTACTTGCTCGATACGAATCGCCCTGAAAACGAGCAGCGATTCCAAGATTTGACCCTCCGGGTTTATGGGGGTGATAGCACGACCCGGATCATGCAAGAGCTTTTATTGGGTGCCGGCGGAGTCAAGCTGCTCCGAGAGCTGGGCGTTGAACCCTCCGCATTCCACATGAATGAAGGCCATGCCGCATTCCTGGTGCTCGAGCTGATTCGCGAAAAAATGGCCGAAGGTCGATCGTTCGAGGAAGCGAGGGAAGCCACCAAGTCCCAGTGCCTCTTTACCACGCATACCCCCGTCGAAGCAGGGCATGATCGATTTAGCCCCGATTTGATGGGGTACGCCTTGAACAAAATGCAGCAGCATATCAAACTGCCGTTCGATGACTTCATGGCGCTGGGTCGCGTCAATCCGAATGATGAGAAGGAGCCGTTTTGCATGACGGTCCTTGGCATGAAGCATTCCCGGGCGATCAACGGCGTCAGCGAGCTGCATGGCCAAGTGACTCGGCAAATGTGGCAACCGCTCTTTCCGGATAAGCCTGCCGACCAGGTACCGATCGGTCACATCACGAACGGGGTTCACTTGGAGTCATGGATGAAAGGGACACTGCGTCGATTCTGGCGACGGAAATTGGGTCCGGACTGGGAACAGGATATCAACACCGAGGGCTTTTGGCAGCAAATGGCCGATCCCGAGTTCCTTTCGGACGAGGAGCTGTGGGCGTTGCGGTATAAGCTCCGTCGCGAGCTGATCGAATTCGCACGGCGGCGGCTGCAATGGCAAGAAAAATCGGTTCGCGCGGACCGGGACCATTTCATCTCGTTCGATCACCTGTTAAATCCCGATGCCTTGACAATCGGGTTTGCGCGTCGATTTGCGACGTACAAGCGAGCCCCATTGATCTTTGATCAGTTTGATAAGATTGTGGAGCTGACGCGCGATAAGGAGCGTCCGATCCAGTTCATCTTTGCCGGTAAGGCCCATCCGAAGGACGATGAAGGGAAGCGGTTGATTCAGCACATCATCCATCTGAGCAAGTATTCGGAGCTCCATGGCCGTCTCGTCTTCTTGGAAAATTATGATGTCCACATCGCCCGGCAGATGGTCTCGGGATGTGACGTTTGGCTGAATAATCCTCGGCGTCCGTTGGAGGCTTCCGGCACGAGCGGACAAAAGGTAAGCTGCCATGGCGGCTTAAACTTGAGCATCCTGGATGGCTGGTGGCGCGAGGGCTATGATGGCACCAACGGATTTGCGATCGGTGACGATTCCAATCCGGACAATATCGAGGAACAAGACCGCCGGGATAGTGAAAACCTTCACCGCGTCCTCACGGAGGAAGTGGTGCCTTGCTTTTTCGAGCGAGACGCGACCGGCATTCCACGGCGATGGCTGGAGATGGTCCGGCGCGCCATGGCCTCGCTGACTCCCCAGTTCAATACTTGGCGAATGGTTCAAGAATACGTTGATAAATATTACCTGGATGGACCGAAGAAATAGGTGGCAGGCTTTTCGGGACCCGGATAAGGACACGATCCCATAAGCATTACCCCCCGTCTTATGGGCAAATGCCCAGGTTGCCTTCCAGAGTCAATACGATCATCCCTGGATCGACTTGTTCGAAGAGTCTTTTCGGGACAAACGCTGCTTGTCAGCGACAACAGCCCTTACTCAAGCCCTAAAACCGGCTTAAATTAGCGCCAAAATGGGAGATGCTTATCGGATGCCCTGCTCGGTGTCCGATTTTGCTTGATAATCGGGGATTTCTCCCGGGCCACGATGACCGTTTGAGGGAGCGTTCTGCTCCGGGTAAGTTTCTATCTGTGAGCATCGATCTGAAATCATTGACTCGAGAAGAGCTTGAAGCGCGGATGGTCGAATGGGGCCAGCCTCGTTTTCGGGCGACCCAAGTGACCGAGTGGGTCTATCAGCACGACGCGACCGAATACGAGGCCATGACGAATCTCCCCAAGAGACTCCGAGCTCGATTGGCGAATGAGTGTGACCTGGTCAATCTCGAATTGATCAGTCGCCAAGGGGCTTGGGACACGACGCAAAAATTTTTGTGGCGCCTGCCTGATGGCGCGATGATCGAGTCGGTGCTTATCCCGGCGAATCCGGCCCTGTACGGGGGACAGAGCGATCGTCATACGCTGTGTGTGTCGACTCAAGTGGGCTGCGCCTATGGGTGCCGTTTTTGTGCCAGCGGACTGGATGGCTGGAAGCGCAATCTAAGCGTTGGCGAGATTGTTGATCAGGTGCTGGCGACAGAGCGGTGGTACGCGCAACAAGAAAACGGGTCGGGAGCCACGGGCGAGCGCCTTATTGATAATCTGGTAATTATGGGCATGGGTGAGCCGCTCGCCAATTACTCGAATCTCATGAAAGCCCTCAAGATTCTCAATGCGCAATGGGGCCGGAGAATTGGTGCCCGGAAAATTACGATTTCGACCAGTGGCCTTGTCCCTCAAATCAAGCGTCTGGCAGAGGAGCCGTTTCAGTTTCGCCTTGCGATCTCCCTTCATGGTGCCACGAATCCGGTCCGTGACCGAATCATGCCAATCAACCGAAAATTCCCGCTTGAGAAGTTGATAGACGCGTGTGAAACCTATCAACACCATAAAGGGAAAATGATCACTCTGGAGTATATCTTGATTGCGGACGTCAATGACGGAGTGGACCAGACCGCTCCATTGGCGGCACTGGCCAAGCGATTGCATGCCAAGGTCAATCTGATCCCTTACAATCGTGTGGAGGGCTTGCCGTGGGAGAGGCCTTCCGAGTCGGCCCAAGAAGCCTTTTTGGAGGGCTTGGCCGGTCACGGGGCTCGGGCGACCTTGCGGCGGGAAAAGGGTCACGACATCGAGGCGGCATGTGGCCAGCTTAGATTAAGAAAATCGCGGGAGAGCGAAACCACTCAGGTTGTCAGCGATGATCGCCATTATTGATTACGGGGCCGGCAATCTTAGGAATGTCGAAAAGGCATTCCGATATCTGGAGGCGCCTGTTGAGGTTGTCACCGACCCGAAGCCGCTGGACAAGGCTGATGCATTGGTGCTTCCGGGGGTGGGGGCGTTTGATGACTGTGTCAACGCCTTGGTGAAACAGGATTTGTTTCACGCGTGTCGGGCATTCATCCAATCGGGTCGCCCGTTTCTCGGAATCTGCGTCGGGTATCAGGTCATGTTCGAGCGGAGCGCCGAGTTCAATAGCCAAGGGACCGGATTGAGCATCTTCAAAGGCGAGGTTGTCCGGTTTGATGAATCAGCAGGCTTGAAAATCCCTCAAATTGGCTGGAACCAACTTGAAATCCTGAAACCGGAATGCCCGTTGTTTCGTAAGGTGCCCAATGGGAGCTATGTCTATTACGTCCATAGCTTCTTTCCAAACCCGGTGGATTCGTCGATTATCGCGGCTCAAACCACTTATGGCAAACCGTTTGCCGGGGCGGTTGCTCGGGAGAATGTTTATGGCACCCAGTTCCATCCTGAAAAGAGTCAGCACGTCGGCCTCCAGATCCTGCGAAATTTTGTTGATCTTGTGCTCAGCGGACACTAGCCAGGCATTTCCTCGGACCAATGAAGCTTTCCTTATTAATCGGAAAAGGATAAAATCAGTCAAACCTTGAGGCGACAGAAACCAATCGAGTGTATGAATTCGCGACTTTTTAAACGGCTGGGAATGATAATCGGCCTCTTGACTTGGGGCGTGTCCATTTGTGTTGCGGCCTCATCACCGAGCACGGCTTCACCGAATGTGGTGGTGATTATCGGAGACGACCAAAGCTGGACCGATTTTGGGTTCATGGGGCACGACGTCATTGAAACGCCCCACTTGGACCGCCTTGCCTCCGAGAGCTTGACCTTCACGCGAGGCTATGTGCCATCGAGCCTCTGCTCCCCCTCGTTGGCTTCAATCATTACCGGGATGCTTCCGCATCAGCACAAGATCACCGGTAACGAGCCGCCTCACGCAAGCGATATTCCAGAAGGGCAACCGGGCTATTTTCGACAGCTTGTGGAGATGGATTACCTGATCAATCGGGTGCCGACCATCCCGCGGCTCCTCCAAGATAAGGGCTACCTCAGTATGCAGACGGGGAAATGGTGGCAAGGGCATTATGGGCTTGGAGGGTTCACACACGGGATGACCCACGGTGACCCGAAGCGTGGGGGACGCCATGGCGATGCCGGATTGAAAATCGGGCGAGAGGGGCTCGATCCGATCTATGACTTCATTGAAAACAGTGGGAATCGACCGTTCTTTGTCTGGTATGCCCCGTTTCTACCCCACCGACCGCACAACCCACCGGAGCGCCTGCTCAAAAAATACCGCGAGAAGACCGACTCGCTTCATGTCGCCAAATATTGGGCCATGTGCGAGTGGTTCGATGAGACCGTCGGCGACCTGCTTGGCTATCTCGATCGCAATGGGTTGTCCAAGGAGACACTGGTGCTCTTCGTAAGCGATAATGGCTGGATCCAGCGGCGCGATAGAGGTGGTTACGCGAAGAAATCGAAGCGGTCTCCGTATGATGGCGGCCTCCGTACTCCAATCATGGCGCGGTGGCCGGGCCAGATCACCCCGCAGGAAGTGGAAATCCCGGTAAGCAGCATCGATTTCGCCCCGACGATCCTAAAGGCGACCGGGATTGAGGTCCCATCGAATATGAGCGGAGTCAACCTCCTCAATCTGGATGCTGTCCGTGCCCGCGATAACGTTTTCGGGGCAGTTTATCTGCATAATGCTGTGAACATCCATAAGCCGGCCAAGAATCTGAAGTTTCGGTGGTGCGTCGCGGATGGTCGTTGGAAGCTGATCCTACCGCATTTGCCAAACAGGCCAAACCGGGAACCGGAGCTCTACGATTTGAAAAAAGACCCTCACGAAAAGAACAACTTGGCAGGGGAGCATCCGGAGCGGGTGCGGCGCCTGAAGGCAAAGATCAACGATTGGTGGCGCCCGTAAGCTCTCCACGGCTGAAGGAACGGGGTTTCCAAAGGGATCCGGACCATCGCGGATCTCCGCTCGGAGGAGTTGCCCGCGAAGAGCACGAATTACGCGAAGTAAAGAGAAATTGCTTTCAGAGGCAGGCGCCTCAGCAGCGACGATCATTTGCTATCTTGGAACTTGCGGTGGCGGATCTGCCGGCCTATTCTTTTTGATGAACCGATCACGTGACTGGCTGGGACAGGCGCAACACGATCTTCGGCATGCGCGTAACTCCCGGAATCTCGGTGATTTTAGTTGGGCCTGTTTCGCAGCGCAACAGGCAGCCGAAAAAGCTGTAAAGGCGGTGTATCTCGCCCGAAATATGGAAGGATGGGGGCACGTGGTGCGAAGACTGCTGGAGGAGCTGCAGAGTGAGGTGGAGGTATCGAATGATTTAATCGCGAAGGGGCGGCGTCTGGATGTGTTTTACATCCCGACACGTTATCCGAACGGTTTCGACGAAGGAAAACCGGCGGATTTCTTTGCTGAAGAAGAAGCCGATCAAGCGATCGCCGATGCAGAGGCAATCCTACAATTCTGTAAAAGTCAGATCGGTCCCTAAAACCGAGGTGATGGAGGCGTTGCGGCAGTGGGGACTGGAACTCCTGGCCGATTATCCTGAGGTTCATCAAGTGGGACTGTTCGGCTCGTATGCCCGTGGCGACTTTTGCCCTGCCAGTGATGCGGATGTCGTTGTTGTTGTCAGCTCGGCCAGTACCCCGATCTGGGCTCGGCCCCTTCAATATCCACCGCCTGCTTGTCCGGTCGGAGTGGAGATGCTGGTCTACACGCAATGCGAGCTCCGAAAGCGCCAATCGGGTTTCGACCCATGGATTCGGCATCTTCTTGATGAGGTCATTTGGCTGGTTGCGCGTTCTTGATGTTGTCACGCTGGATATCTGAGCGGGCGACATGGCGGCTGACACAGCCGAGATTCGCCTGGGTGGTCGTGGCTGCAAAGTCGGCCAGATAGGTGCGGGTGTGACGATAATTGCCGGCTTTTTGGGCGTTGCGTCGCTTGGCCATTGTTTGATCGCTGACCTGAAGGGTGATCGTTCCTTCTAAGAGATCGAAACTGATTTGATCACCGTCTTCGACCAGGCCTATCGGGCCGCCGACGGCGGCTTCCGGAGCGCAATGGACCCCTATTGCGCC
>JAHEOI010000215.1 GCA_018610125.1 Verrucomicrobiota bacterium | reverse complement strand
CGGTGCTGAATCCCCGTAACCGCGTGCCGATGAGCTTCATCATCGACGATTCGACCTGCCTGGTGAACCTGGCTTACTACGCGATCCCGCAGTTTGCCCAGGTGTTTCCGGATCGTTACAAGCAGCCATGGCGGGAGCTCCCGCGTGAGATCCCGGACGCCTTTGTGCGCCAATTTGGCGAGTGGTGTCGAGAGCACGGCGTCAAGGGGAAATACAGCGTAGTTCCGTTTCCGGCATGCGTCGGCTGGGTCGATCGCGAGATGCCGGGCTGGTCGCGGAAGGAGTTGTGCGACAGCCTTAAGCTCGTGCGCGATTTCATGATGCCGGATTGGGATATCCATCCGGAAATGGTAACGCACACGTGGGTCATCAATACCAAGACCGGCCGCCCCTACGCGGAGCGTTCGGCCGATTACATGGAAAACTGGCGCTGGACCGATGGCAAATCGGTCGACGAGCTGGCCGAGTACATGCGCTACGCCCTTCAAATGCTCAAGAATGTCGACCTGCCGTGCGAGGGGATCACCACACCCGGCGGATTCGGCAATCAAGTGCTCCCAGAGCTGAGTCAGGCCACTCTCCAATCGTGCCGGGATGTCTTTAATGCCGAGATTCCCCACTACTTCCGACACCTCTACACCGATGACCGAAGCGTGGCCCCCCGGGTTGAATACGCTTCCGGAATCGATAGTGATGACCCTCGGTGTGTCGTTTCCATTATCGGCTGCACCGGCGATTGGTTCGGTGGATGGGATGGGCTCTCGCCCGGATCGGTCGACCGGTTGATCACCGAAGACCTCCAAAGCGGGCGGCTTCCGGAAGTGATCGAGCGAGAGGAGCCGGCGATCATGGTGTGTCACTGGCCCGGGATCTATTTCAATGGCAAAGGGATCGGCTTTGATATCTTCAAAGAGGCGGTCCGGCGGGTCCATGCTCGCTACGACAACCTGATCTGGATGAAGCTCAGTGAGATCGCACGCTACTGGGCCGCCAAAGAGCTGACCCGAATCCGCCGGCGTCCGAACGGGATTGAGCTTCGTGCCCCTTACGCATGCCCGGACTTTACCGTGCGCGTCCCTCGAAACGATAGCCAAGCCCCACGGCTTCGCCACGCAGACAAGCCGATTTCCCTCCGGGAAATTAATCGGTCCCAAGCCTTGTCGAGCGGCACCTGGTATCGCGACGATCGTCAAGTCACCCTCTGCTTCGATCTCCCCAAAGGCACAACTCAATTGACCTGGACGTCCGATAGCTCCAAATGAGGGAACGATCATACGAAATCCATCGCCACTGCTTTATCCTTGCCATGCTCCTTGTCGTGGCAAGCGCCATGGCCGGATGCAACCGAGCGCCGTCTTCTCCTAAAGAACCGGGATTTTACGACGCAACGGCGACTTCCGGGGTCGACTTTACTCATACCGACGGCCATAGCGGAGGCTATTACCTGGTCGAAACCGTTACCGGCGGCGTCGCGCTCTTCGATTATGACAATGATCGGGATCTCGATATTTACTTCCTCAACGGGGCGTCCCTTCCTGGACGTCAATACGAGCAACCGCCTCGAAACGCGCTTTACCAAAACGAAGGTGATTTTCGATTTCAAGAGGTAACCACCGAGGCTCAGGTCGGTGACGAAGGCTTTAGCTTGGGCTGTGCCGCCGCCGATTACAACAACGACGGCCACACCGACCTCTATGTGTCGAATTTCCGCGGGGACACGCTGTACCGCAACAATGGTGACGGGACATTCAGCGACGTAACCCAACAAGCCGGCATCCAAGATGACCGACTCGGCGCCGGCGTCTGCTTCGTCGATCTCAATCAGGATGGATGGCTCGATCTGTATGCGGCCAATTATATCCGCTGTTCGCTGGACGACCCGCCGGAATGTTCCCGAACGGGAGTCCCGCTCTACTGCGACCCAAGCACTTATGACGACGTCTACACGCCGGAGCGCGATCGGATTTACTTGAATAACGGGGACGGTACATTTCGCAACGCCGGTAACGACTACGAGCTCCCTGATACCCAAGGAAGGGGCATGGGCATTGTCTCCTTTGATTACAATCAAGACACCACTCCGGATATCTTTGTCGCCAACGATGTCACCGAGAATTTTCTATTTAAAAACGTCGCAAAAGGCGGCCTGGAAGAAGTTGGCTTGTTCGCCGGAGTGGCGTATGATCGCTTCGGGCGCCGCCAGGGAAGCATGGGCTGCGACGCCGGGGATTACAACGGGGATGGCGCACTGGACATTGTGGTCACCAGCTACCAAGACCAGGTCAACACGCTCTACAAGAATCGGGGCGACGGGACATTCGAGGATGTCAGCGTCCCTTCCGAGTTTGCTAAGGGAAGCCGTCCCAAAGTCGGTTGGGCCTGTTTTTTCTTCGACTTCGACAACGATGCGGACAAGGATGTCTTCGTCGCCAACGGGCACCTCCAAGACCGCATCGAGGATTTACAGCCGAGTTTGTCCTACAAACAGCCGAACCAGCTCTACCAAAACCAGGGAGACGGCACATTCAACGATATCTCCGAGAAAGCTGGGCCGGGGTTGACCGTCACTCAAAGCACCCGCGGCGGCGCCTTTGGCGATCTTGATAACGACGGCGACCTCGACCTCGTCCTATCCAACTCGCGCGAACAACCGACACTCCTTCGAAATTATCGCCCTAAAACCAACCATTGGATCACCCTTAAGCTCGAAGGCAGTCAAAGTAATCGAAGCGCGATCGGCGCAACCGTTCGAGTGACAACCGCCGCTTCGACGCAGGTGGATCAAGTCATGGCCGGAAACAGCTATCAGAGTCATTCCGACTTGCGTCTGCATTTCGGACTCGGAGAGTCATCTCAGGTCAAGCAGATCAAGATCCGTTGGCCAAGCGGTCAAGAGGAGCGCTTCAGCGACCTCGCCGTCGATCAATTCCTCCGGATTCGCGAGGGAGAAGGGATCTACTGATTAAGTCGCTGCTTCAGTTGACGATACCGTTTTTGATACATCGAGTTTTTGGGCGCCCGATCGATCGCTTTCCGCATCGCCGCCAGACTCTTCTTGAGATTACCACGGCGATAGTGGATTCGGCTCAACAAATCGTAGTCACGAGCCTCCCCGCCATCCAGGATAGCTTCGCGCATCACTTTGAGGGCCTCCGCTGAAGCCTTCCGTCGTAAAAGGACCTTCGCATACCGACGGGCAATCCTCCTGTCAGTCGGCGCGAGCTTGTTGGCACGGCGCAAATGCTTTGCTGCCTCCTCCCAATCACCGTTCGATGCCAATGTCATCCCAAGCACCATTCGATATTGAGGGCGGTCGCTCCGCCGAGCGACCAGCTCCCGAGCCAGCTCAACCGCCCGCTTTGGCTTTCCCCGCTTCTGATACAGCTCCACAAGCCGCAATCGGGCGTCGACATGGTCCGAATCGAGCTCCAAAGCTTGCTCGTAGTGGGATATCGCTTGCCGCAACGATCCATGAGCCTGATAAACCTCGCCGACTTCAAAATGCGTTTTCGCGGCCGCCCGGGCCGCCGACTCCGCATTCGTGATGTGGGAAACCGAATCCAGCCTTTTGGTCTCCGATTGCTTCGCTTTTCGAAACGATTCAATCGCCGATTTGGCTTCCTTCCGATTGCCCAGGTTTCGATGAGCCTTGGCCAAAAGGTAATACGGTTCTGGATAACGATCATCGAGCTCCACTGTTTCTCGGGCGTGCTCAATCGCCTTCTTATATTCCCCTTGTTGCCAATAGGCCTCCCCGAGATAATAGTGGGCAGAAGGCGATTTGGGATAATACTTGATCTCTCGCTTCATTGCTTCAATGGCTTCGCCCACCTGCCCCCGCTCAAAAAGTGCTTTCCCAAGGCGTTGATTCGCTTTGGGAAAATCGGGCCGAATCCCGATCAACTTCCGATACCACGCAATCGCCTCGTCAAATCGATGCAACCGCGAATACGTAAATGCCAAATGGTACTGAATCTCGGCCGATTTCGGGCGGAGCTTGAGAGCCTGCTTATAAGCTTCGACCGCTTTCTCGTAGCGTTGAGACCGGAAGTAAACACCTCCTTTGACATAATCGGGGAGTGGTGAATCTGGAAACTGCTTGGCCGCCTCCGCAACAATGTCGAGTGAACGATTAAGGACGTTTTCCGGCGTTACCGCCTTATCCGCGAGCCCCGAGCTCGCCAACAGCAACATCGCCGCGGCAACCAGCCATCTTGGCCGCGTCCCCGCCATCCGCAAAACCGGGTTATCAATCAATCGCTTCATTTCACCACGCAGGCTTCAAGGTTTCAATAACTCCTATGTTAATCGACGACGGTCCGCTTTCCTATGTATCGATTCAAATCCCCAACCCGCCCGATTCCTCGGGTTGCGAACGCTTCACCGTCGGGCCTGCCGCCTTGTTCTTCGGAACCACTCGCAACACCTCCTCAATGGTCGTTTCCCCCTCATAGACCCTCTCAACCCCGTCCTCAAACAGGGGGGTCATCCCGAAATGCTTGGCCAGCCGCTCAAGCTCTTGTGTGCTTGCCCGATTGAGCACGAGCTCTGTAAATTCCTCCCGCATCTCAAACACTTCAAAGAGAGGCCTACGACCTCGGAACCCGGTTCCGTTGCATGCGCTGCACCCACGCCCACGTCGAAGCCTCTCAGGAGCATGTTCGGCCACTTCCAGCCCCAACTTACTAAAGGTTTCCGCTGTTCTTTCGGCCTCTTCGACACACCCCTTGCAAATCCGTCGTACGAGTCTCTGGGCAACAATCCCCTCAAGTGCCGCAGGAAGCAAATATGGCTCGACACCCATATTGACTAATCTCGTAATCGATGCCATCGCGCTGTTTGTATGGAGTGTGCTAAAAACCAAATGCCCGGTCAGAGCCGCGCGAATCATGAGCTGGGCGGTCTCGGTATCCCGGCTTTCGCCGACGAGGATCACATCGGGATCCTGCCTTAATAGGGCTCGAAGTCCCTCGGCGAATGTCATGCCGATTTCTTCGTTGATTTGCGTTTGGCGAACCATTGGAAGCCGATATTCCACGGGATCCTCCAACGTGAAGACGCTTCGCTCCATTTGGTTCACCGCCCCCAGAGCACTGTACAAGGTTGTCGTCTTGCCGGATCCGGTCGGTCCGGTCACCAGTATGACGCCGTAAGGGGCTTCCAACATCGTTTGGAACCCTTCGAGATTGCTGCCACTTAGGCCGATATCGGGAAGCTCAAGGTTGAGATGCGATCGATCCAAAATCCGAAGCACCGCGTTTTCGCCATAGCATGTCGGCAAAATCGATACCCGCAAGTTAACTTCATTTTGGCCTGTGTTAAAAGACGCCCGACCATCCTGCGGCAACCGTTGCTCTGCCGAATCTAACTGAGCAAGTATTTTCAGCCTCGCAATAACCGCTGACTTCAGATCTCCAGGCACCAGAACTTCTTGGTGCAATATTCCATCAATGCGCATGCGAACCCGAAGCCACGTCTCTTCAGGCTCAAAATGAATATCGCTGGCTCCCAGTTCAATCGCACGTGAAATAACCTGTTCCACCAGCCGAACGAGCGGAGGATCTTCGGAAAGAGACCGATCACTGTCGCTCTCCCGTTTAATCTCCATCAGTTCGTCGATAGTGGCGCCGACCGAGCGTTCCGTTCGGTAGTTGCGTTCGATAGCCTCTTGGATGTCCTCCGAAGACGCCACCACCGAGTACGGGATGTAACCGCTGATTTGTTCAATCGCGTCCATCGCAAGCACATCGAAGGGATTCGCCACCGCGACCTTAAAACTTTTCGTGTCGTCGTAACGCTCCAAAGGAAATGCTTCATAACGCTGAGCCAGCTCGTAGGATAGCAAACGCAGGGCCTCTTTTTGGACCGGATATCGCAAGACATCGACCGCTTCCGTCCCAACTTCTTCAGCAAGAAACCTGGCAATCGTGTTGGGATCAACCGCCCCCAGGGCGCTGAGCACTTTGCCAAGGTAACCGCCACGCCTCTTTTGCTCCCTTAGAGCCAGATTCAACTGTTCTTCGTTGATTAGCCCAACTTCCAAGAGCCGCTGGCCGAGGGGACTGCCATCATTCGCCCCTCGTGCCTTTTTCTTATCCCCAAACATGGCTTTCTGAAATCTCTCAGGTAATCGTTGTGAATCGCTCCGTTACCGATCGTCTTTAGCCTATACCCTGAACAAGCCGCACGATCGGCAGGAAGACAGCTAACGCGACAACGCCGGCGATGCCGACCACCCCAATCACGATTAGCGGCTCCGCATAGCTGAACAACCGTCGAACTCGCCTGGGGACGAACTCGTTGTAATATTCCGCCACCCGTTCCAATGTTTCCTCCAATTGACCGGTTTGCTCTCCCGTGGCAACCATCCGCCTCAGCAATTGCGTAAAGATCGGCTCTTTCGCCAACGCTTGGCTCAATAGGTTGCCTTCGCTGACATCGACACGGACTCGCTTAATGGCCTGTTCGACCGACCGGTTTCCCGCAGCCCTCTCGCAGTATTGCAGAGCCTCCACGATCTGAATGCCGGCACGATAAAGGCTTGCCAAAGTATGGGCAAAGCGTGACATGGCGATCATTCGATTTAACGGACCAAATACAGGCAGGCTTATTTTGACCTGGTCCACATAAACGCCGAAGGCGTTCGAAAAATTCCCAATTAGCCGCAGGAACAGGGGCCCCAAAAGCAAGATCGCAAGCCAAACCCACCATGTGATTGCCATGAAATCACTGACTCCGAACACAAACCTTGTGAAACCGGGCAACTCCACGTTTACTTCCTGCAGCAGCGAGGCAAAACGCGGGACGACAAAACTGAATAGCAAAATGCCCGTGAGGCCAATGGCCATGAGCACAAATAAGGGGTAAATCGTCGCTTGACGAATGTCACCCACCATGCGTTCGACCCATTCCAGCTCTTGGCGAATCTCGGTCAAGGCTTCGGGGAGATGACTGCTAATCTCACCGGCCCGGACAACGCTGATCATCTGCCTCGAGAAGACCCCAAGATGGACCTCCATAGCTCCGTGAAGGGTGGAGCCGGACTCGATTCGGGTTCGAATATCCCCCAGCACCCTCCGAAGATACTCGTTTTCGGTCTCTTCGTGGGTGGCCTCCAGGGCCGGGAGAATCGATACCCCTGCTTTGAGTTGCGTCGAGAGTTGGACGCAGACCTCGATCAGGTCTTGACGAGCGACCTTGGGCCAGAGCCCGAACTTGCGTCGCACGCTCCAGGCGAGGCCGGTGGCTTTGACGCGGAGCTCCGTCAGCGGCGATCGCGTTAATTCGGCCTCGACCAGCCATAGCCCTTGCTGAGAGAGTCGCCTTTCCAACTGAGCTTCGCTCTCGGCAGTAACGACACCCAAATTTGTCCGGCCTGTCTTATCAATGCTTTTGTAACGGTATGATGGCATTTTACCCGCTCTCTCTCAATTTGATCTCGATCGACCCAAGGAGTTACCAGCCAGTCGTTCTTGGTCTTGGAAAGGTGACTCGAGGAGTAACAATGAATCACACCGACATGGTTGTCATTGTCCTTTTGCCGGATGACCATCCTGAAACGGAGGAGGGAACGTGTCGTCGCCATCGATATAGTTGGTGATGTTGTAAGTGATGTTGACATCACCACTGCCGCTGATCTCGCCACGGCCGTCACCGACATTCCACCCACCTTCATGAAACAGGCAGTCGGTATCATACCGGATCAGGTCACGGCTGACAAGCTTCCGGTTATTGTTCTGGTCGGCTTCAAAAAGGTTAAGCACGCTGCCCTCCAGCACGAAGCGCTCAATCCAATTTTGATCGGCTCCCTTGGGGGCAAGCTCGACCGGCTGGCTTGTCGGCTCCCCAAAAGAATAGAAAGCCCCTTCCGCGTCCGGAGTCTTATGAAGGAGCAAGCGATGGAACATATCTCCCAAGTGAAGACGCCGGATCTTAAGCCCGTCACCGTCGCCTTGATAATCCCAGCTTGTGGGAACTTCGCCAGGTTTAGTGTCCCAGATCTCCTCAAAATGCGACGATGTCACTGAGCCCGGGCTTAAAGGGAGCGGATAGCGAGTACTGCCAATCATGATGATTCGGGGATCGGCCGGACGACTCGCCACAGGACCATCTTGGACCTGGGAAAACGGCAGCTCGTTATCGTCTCCAAAGAAATCCGGATGAGCGAGATAGCGTCGTCGGTAACCGCGTTCGTTCACCTTAATGGCCTTGAGGGGATAATTGATTTCGGTAGCGATGGCCTCGCTCCAGGACAGCCCTTGGCCGGAAGCCGCGACGGGGATCTTCTTATGGATCCGAATATACCTCCGCAGTCCCTCGGCGAACGAATCCAAATGCTTCTCTTCGGACTTCGCCACAGCCCGGTCGATCATCCGGATAGCGGGGGGTGCGATAACGGTCACCATGATCCCCATTATGGCCACCGCTCCGATCACTCCCAAAACGGTCAGGCCCGCGTTACCGCCACGGTATGGACCTAATCCAAGGCTAAAGTTGTGATTGCCATTCATTTCCGCCTAGGCCAAAATGCCATCCAAGAAGTAAGAAGCAAGCTCGGATACCCACCGCCCGCGCTTTTCAGCCAAATTCCGTGCACCCTTTACCTTCCCCCTGCTTTCGGACTCAAGGAATCTTTAGTCTTGGTTTTGGTCCTGCCCTTCGACTTGATCGCTACGTAAGCGAGAGAAGCCCTGAATGACCCGCTCTCCTCCGTCTTTCGACCTCTCTTTCGCCTCTCTGTAAAAAGCAACCACCTTGTCAATCACCCCTTGAGCAAATTCGTCAATCGCCGCGTCGGTTTCCGGACACTCTTCCTTCTCCTTGGGTAGAAAGGACGCACAAACATCCGAGTGCCACAACTGAACTGAATAACGAGGGTTCCCGGGCCGCACGTTGACGTTAAATCGCAGGAACTCCCGCCCCCAGAACCCATTGCTCGTCTCGACGGTCAAAAGAAAACCTATGAGCCAGCCTTGGGACCCGGGATCGTGCTCGATTGCTTTTCTAATAATCGGATTTTGATCACCGTCGCCCTCAGGCTGCGCCACCTCCGCTGTCGGGGAACAAAAACTTAAATAACCATCCGGTATCTTCCCTTTCTTCTTCAGTTTCTCAAACAAGAGATGGGCAAGACGCTCGGAGAACCGAACAACCGAACAATAGCCATCAAATGCCTCTGAAATGTCTTTGTAGGTGCTCATGAACACTCATCCTCACGCATTCAAACGGATTTATGCCAACAAAGGCCAATGAAATCAAGGATTTACGAAAAATTTCATCCGTTCAAAGCCCTTACCCCTTCGGGGCCGGGTAGACAACGACAGAAACGGAGCGCGGCCTTGAACCGCGTTCGGTGGGACCGACGGACCACGGGCTCGCATACAAGGAACTGCCCCCCGTCCCCAGCCTGATAGGGACGTCATCCTCGGCGTCCCATATTCTTGCTGCCCCAACCCATCCGATTTCCCAATGATCGAAGATTGCCCGGGAACAGTCGGCAGGGAATTGCCGACCCCAATGCCATTAAGGGTCTGTAAAGAAATAACTGTGTCATTTGCTGGAGCCAATTTTGGTTTCTGGCGAGGCACGATGAAGGAGCATAGCCTTGCCCTCTGTGACTGAAGAGTAACGAAGCCGGAAAGCAAAATTGGCCCAGCCCGGAAGGGGAGGGGCGGTACCGAGCCGGCTGCTGTGTTGCTCCTCGGTTACAGCCCGCTCTGGGATGCGCCCTCGTCGCGATCCTCGCCGGCCGAATCAGAAGTGGAAGGAAATGCTCGTTCCCCACCACAATGCCGCCCGAGAGACTTCATCCTCATCGACATCGGTCACCCGGACCCCGATCGAGGCGTCCGACACCTCGTTGATTTTGTAAACGAAGTCACCGCTAGCGCCATAATAGAGATAGCGTGTCCCACCAAAGTCTTCGGTGCTCCCACCAAACGCTTCCACGTCAAACGATAGCCCCTCCACCGTATAAGGCGACAGATCGAAACTGTGACCCACGCTTCCGATTAAGCTGAAGAAATCGTTTTCCGGATCCTCTCCAAATACGTAGTAACCGTAAAGCGATGGATTCAACAGCGTGTCCAGTGCAATCCCGATAAATGGCTCATAGTCGAAATTCGAGTCGCTTGCCGCTTCGGGAAAATGATAAACGGTGCCACCCACATCCAAATCAACCATATCGGACACATCAAAGGTGTATCCAGCATAATAGTCGATTTCGTTGACATCCCCCCGGTCGGCCTCAAGACCTTGCGAGGTCCAGACGCCCGCGTAGGCATTCCCGTATCCCAGATCGAGCGAGGGTTGTAAGCTCGGACCATCCAGATAATCCCCTCGAAACACATACTCCGATTCGAATCTCAGCGTCGCGTCTGCCGAAAACTCCTGTGCCGAGAGCTTCCCGGCGCTACCGAGGTTCCCCAGGCTCAAAGCAACAATCACCACCGCCAGCCAATCTATCTTTTTCTTCATTGTCATCCTTATCATATGCGTATTCTCCGCTTGTTTTGTTCTTGGTTTGCATAATTCACGCCCGATGTGTACAGACATCCGAGCGTGGTCCGGCTTGGAGGAATCTTTACCTTTTTAGACCGCGTTATCACCGGAATCGCCTGTACGGATCCGAACGGCCTGTTCAATCGCGGAGACGAAGACCTTACCGTCGCCGATCTTCCCGCTTTTTGCAGATTTCGTGATCGTAGACACCGCGGATTCAACTGCCGAATCCGGCACGACCACGTCCATCCGGATTTTTGGCAGGAAATCGACCGTATACTCACTCCCGCGGTAGATTTCGGTATGGCCCTTTTGCCGGCCAAACCCCTTGACCTCGGTGACCGTCATTCCTTCGATTCCGATCTCGGCAAGGGCCTCCTTGACCTCTTCCAGTTTGAACGGCTTGATAATGGCAGTAATAAGCTTCATAAGTATTGATGGGTCTATATAAATGTCTTCGGTTTGCCGGGGATGTCGTTAGCCGGCGCGGCTTCAGAGACAGCCGAACACCGCATCCCCGTTTTTCAATCAGCTTGAGGCCTTGGCGAATTCCGGGTAGGCTTCATTCCCGTGCTCGCCGACATCAAGTCCCTCTTCCTCATCTTCAGCCGAGGCGCGGACCCCGATCACTGCCTTAAGGCAACCAAACGCCAAAAGTGAAAAGAGGAAGGTCGCGACGGAAATAGCGACGGTCCCCAAGAGCTGGACCCAAAAGGAGTAATCACTGTTGAAGATCCCAACAGCCAGCGTGCCCCAAATGCCGCAAATGCCATGAACGGAGATGGCCCCCACGGGATCGTCGATCTTGATCTTGTCCAAGGCAATAATCGAGAAGACGACGATTATGCCGGCTATCACCCCGATGGCAACCGAACCAAGCGGGGAGACGACGTCCGCTCCTGCTGTGATCCCCACAAGGCCCGCAAGAACGCCGTTAAGCGACATCGAAAGGTCGGGCTTTCGGATCAAAAGCCATGAGGTGACGATGGAGGCAAAGCCTCCCGCAGCGGCGGCAAGGGCCGTTGTGACAAACACCAGCGAAACGGCCTTCGGGTCCGCGCTCAAGACCGATCCACCATTGAAACCAAACCAGCCCAACCAGAGCAAGAACACCCCGATCGTGGCCAGCGGCATATTATGTCCGAGAATCGGGCGCATACGGCCTCCTTCAAGATACTTTCCTCGCCTGGGTCCGAGCAGGAGCACACAGGCCAAAGCGGCAAACCCGCCAACAGCATGGACCACGGTCGATCCGGCGAAATCGTAGAATCCAAGCCCTTGCAGCCAGCCGCCTCCCCACTTCCAGCTCCCGGTAATCGGGTAGGCCAATCCTACCAGCAAGGTTGAGAAAATCATGAAGGCCGGAAGCCTCACGCGTTCAGCGACAGCACCGGAGACGATGGTGGCCGCGGTCGCGGCAAACATGGCTTGAAATATAAAATCCGACCATATGGTCATCTGGAGCCCATATTCGGGGGTAAAATAGTTTAAATCCCCCTTGCTCGGATCGATCCCAAGCCCGAACCCCCCAAAGCCGATCCAGTGATTGAAGTCACCCGGATACATGAGGGAGAAGCCACAAAGGGCATACGTCAATATCCCGACACAAATGATGAACACATTCTTAAAGAGCACGTTGACGGTATTCTTTTGACGCGTCAGACCGGCCTCGAGGGTCGAGAATCCCAAATGCATGATGAATACAAGCGCGGCAGCTATCAGTATCCATAGGTTATCGACAATGAATTTGGGATAGTCGATGGCCTGCGTCTTGAATTCGTCCATGCTCGAATAGGCTGGGCCCTCGGCCGCCGCCAAGGCGGTCGAGCCGGCCAATGGCCCAAGCAGCAGTGCCAACACGGCTGTCTTTCTTAAAAGCATATTCATATACTTGTCTTGATCCCTTTTTCTCGTTTTTCTTTTTTGCTCATCCCGGTGCCGCAATCGGCACAAGGTCTTCTTTCTATAGCCATTAGGCACACCCAAGCGGGTCTGCCTTCCAATTTCCCCTTCACCACCCCTTTTTCTATCTCATCCGCGTTCCATTAACGGGGGTTAGCAACTAGCTTGCCAAGCTCTGCCGGTAAGGACGTGTCCTTCCATAATTCCCTGATTACCGGCCATTGACGGGAGCAAAGGCTTAGAGAGGATCAAGGATGAAGCGTCGCCAATGGATCAAAATGGCTAAATTTAACCAGTTCGGTGGTACAAAGTGTTCAATGAATAACATCGCGGGGAGGTTAGACGACCTTTCCTAACCGCAACGCAGACCATCCGGTCTGTCGTGGTTGCCCAATATGCTGCTCACGGCGGCAGCAGACTCATCGACGTTGCCGACTTCCTCCCGGTTGAGAGTCTCGGCAAGCAAGTCCCACTTTTCGTTCACTGATAGTGAGCTCGTCCTCGAGGTCCCACTTTTTTTCCTTTTTCCGTGCGAGGTGGGGGAGACAAGAGAGAAGTGGGACGTCCAGGAGAACGTCCCTATCAGGGAGGCGAAAGCCGGTCGCTCTGTGCTCTGTGCTCTGTGCTCTGGGCCGTGTCCCCTATGCTCTGTGGCAGGCCGTCCCGATTCCCAGCGAAGTTAATTCACCACGTTTTGAGGACGCCCCTGAAGGAATGCCTCGATATTTTCAATCACCGCTTGCATCAATCGCTCTCTCGCCGCGCGAGTGCCCCATCCCAGATGCGGAGTAATGTAGCAGTTTTTAGCCTTAAACAGCGGACTCCCGTTTCGGGGAGGCTCTTCGTTTAGCACATCTACCCCCGCGCCGGCAAGCCGCCCGGCATCTAAAGCCTCCGCCAAGGCCTCCTCATTCACCAATGCCCCGCGACTCGTGTTCAATAGAAAAGCCGAGCTCTTCATTTGCCCGATACGATTGCGATCAATCAGCCCGCGTGTAGCCTCCGTTAACGGACAATGGAGGCTGACAACGTCGCTTTCAGCCAGCAGCGTGTCAAAATCGACAAAGGAGACAAAATCCCATCCGGATTGCGGGGGATGTCGGGTGTAAGCCATTAGCCGCATTCCAAAGGCATCGCCGAGCCGGGCCACTGCTCGACCGATCCGCCCGAGCCCGATAATCCCCAGCGTAAGCCCCTCCAGTTCCACAAGCGGGAAGTCCCAATAGCAGAAATCGGGGCATTCGGACCATTTCCCCCGACGTACGGTCTCGGCGTGGTGACCGACATGCTGAGTCAGCTCCAATAACAGCGCGAAGGTGAGCTGGGCGACCGAGGCGGTGCCATAGCTTGGCACGTTGCTTACGGGGATTCCACGAGCAGCGGCGGCTTCGACATCGACATTGTTATAGCCGGTCGCCAGTACCCCGATATAACGCAGGGCATTCGCCGCCCGCAATACCTCCTCGTCGACACACGCCTTGTTGGTCAAGAGGACTTCGGCATCTTGGGCACGGATAATCGCTTCGTCCCGAGTGCTTCGGTCATAGATCCAACATTCTCCCAAGGCTTTAAGGCGATCCCAGCGCAAGTCCCCCGGACTCAATGTGTAACCGTCCAATACAACAATCTTCATGATGAGCCCCGGTTTATCACCCTTCGCCCGACTTTGGCAACCCGACCGCTTACAGAAGGTTACGAAGGAGCGTGAAGAGAAAAAACCCTTCGAGCAGATAAAGGCCGGGCCACCGCTGCTGATGCGGTGCCCCTGCCAGTCCGGACTTTATCGGCTCGATGTTCTTACCGTCTGAGCTTACCGTCCCTTTGGGTGCTTCTGTTCAATCACTCCCAGCCTTCTTGTAGCTGTTTAGTTACCAAAGAGAGGGACACGGCGCCCCTATCAGTCAAGAAAAACCGCTCTTGAGGTACCGCCGCCTCCCACCAGAATAGGCTCACGCGCTACTCGACCGTTTTCAGTGTTTTTCGGGCAGCACGGCGCACTCTGGGATCAGGATCATCAAGGACTTCCTTTAACGCCGATATTTCGGTTTTGTCGTCGCCGGCGGCACCGGAATATGTCTCTAACGCTTCTACAGCAGCCCGTCGCATTAACGGATTTGAACTTTCAAGCATCTCGCAGAGCTGCTCGATATCCCAATCCGCCACCACCAAGCTTGGCTCGTAGACTTTTCGGCCGTCCGGTGCGGTGTATTCGGTTGAGTGACCTCCCCGCCCTTCGAGCTTGGCGTATAAGAATGCAGCGTCTACTCTTACATCCTTGTTGGTGTGGGCTAAGAGATTTGTCACCAACGGCACCGCGGAATCGCCAATGCAAAACAATCCCCATTGTCCGCCATCGTTCTGGGATTTGATCAACTCGGCAAGAGCGCTTGTCGCACCTTTCGCCCGCTCTCCTAGGATGTAAAGGATCTTCTTGGCTCTCCGATCCAATTCGGTTGATGTTTTCAAACCTAGATTCAGTCCAAGGTATTTCTCATTGAATGTCATCAACTGCTTTTTTGCCCACGAATCCTCATGTTTGAGCAAGGACACGGCATATTTCGTCGCAATCGGGGCATTCTTTTCCAATTTTCGTTCGAGCTCACTGTTTGTCGTATAATTGTTGCCCCGATCAAGCGCGGCCATCAACGGCTTCAGGCGATGCCCCGGACTCCGAAGATGCTGGAGCCCAAAAAAGCCGAGCGGACAGACGATCATAACAATAGCTATTGCAAGCCAAGCTTTACGAGACTTCATAGCGTTCCCTTTCAAATGGGCCTCGTTTCATTTGTTTGTTTGTTTGTTCGTTCGCAACGTCATAGCGCATGCGAGAAGCTTACGCTTGCATCATGATGGCAAAATTGTTTTCGTTGATTCATGAGCACCATTTCCCCGACAAACGGCGGTGTCAATCGAGCGACTATCGAAGCGAAGTGTAGAATAAGAATACCCGGGCGGTACACGGTTTCGCGGGTCATGCATCCGATTCTGCTATTGTTGGCTTCTTTGGCCGGTTCCTGGGGGGTTGAAGTGCCGCAGCCGCGTGACGTGAGCCAGGAGGGTCATAGCTACATGCCTGATGTCAGCCGACAAGTCAACGGTAAGCAGTGGATCGCCTGGAAAAGGGCAATCCCCAACCAAGGTCAAAGCTCTATTCAGGTAGCTCAGACGGTGAATGGAGAGCCTGAGCCAGCCATTACTGTGTATCAGACAAAGGATGATCTAATTAATCCAGAGATTGAGGTGGGCAACAATGAGGCGATTCACCTCGTTTGGGTCGAGTCCACCCGGGAGGGATGGGACCTCTTCAGCGCGACGGTACGCCGAGGCGAGACCAAGCAGAAACAGCGGCTCACCCAAGACGGTGAAAGCTTTCGTCCGAAGTTGCGGGGTCAGGACGGGGTTTTGTGGCTGACTTGGCAATCCCGGCGTGAGGGGAACCTGAACATTTACGCAAGACAGTATAAAGAAGGGAAATGGAAGAATGCGGTTCGCCTCTCGCATAATCGCAGCGCCAATCGAGCACCCGATATCGAT
>JAHEOI010000214.1 GCA_018610125.1 Verrucomicrobiota bacterium | reverse complement strand
GCCCCTCCGGGCTGGGCCATGTTTGGCTTCTGGCTTCGTTCCTCTTCAGTCACAGAGGGCAAGGCTATGCTCCTTCATCGTGCCTCGCCAGAAACCAAACATGGCTCCAGCAAATGACACACTTATTCCTTTCCAGACCCTTAGCCACCAGACCCAGACATGGGTGTCGAGCAGCAAGCTCATTGAAGAGCCTCGAAGTCGAAGTCCGTCAGCACCGATTCTTCGGGCGAGCTGCTAAGAGTGCCTTTTCCTCGTAATCGCTCCCAAGGCTTGGTATTGCTTGAGCCTTCAGTAAGCAGAGGGGAAATGCGGGCGACAATCCGGCCTCGTCGAGAAATGTCGATCGGTTCTCCGCGAGATTCGACCTCGCGCAAGATTTCCAAGCATCGCTTCTTGAATTCCGTTACTGGAATGGTCATTCATTTAAGAGGAAATGACTATTTTCGCTGGGTCAATCCGTTCTCCTCGTCAAACAGCAAGGAAGCGGTAAAGTGGATCATAGGGGTCAGCTGACTATTGGAGTCCTGGGCTTTCGTCGATCGGGCAGGCGAATGGGTCGCTCCGTTCGTGCCTGCTATCACGCACCGGCGTTAATCACGGTTACACGTCAATAGTCAGCTCTGACCCCTATCAATCACAATCCTGTTCAAGGCTTGGGCGTCGATTTGACGTCGTGTGCCTTAGCAGGCTCCTCTGCGGTTTGACCGGACAAAAGCTTGGGATCAGAGGAGGGATAGGGTAGGGTTTCAGCTTGGCTTATGAGAAGGGCATCGATTTCGATAGTAATACTGACCGTTTTCCTGGATTTGATCGGCTTCGGGATTGTGATTCCGTTGTTGCCGATTTACAGCCGAGATTTTGGGGCGAGTGGGATCATGGTCGGGGTGATCATGGGCGTCTATTCGCTGATGCAGTTCCTTTTTGCGCCGATCTGGGGGAGGCTATCCGATCGTGTCGGAAGGCGACCGATTCTGTTGCTGAGCACCGCGGGCTCGACGATCTCCTATGTGATTTTCGCGATCGGGTCCTTGATCGGGGCTCATTACGAGACAAGCTTGGGGCTTTGGATTTTATTGGGGTCTCGTGTCTTGGCGGGGACGTTTGCGGCCAACATCACCGTGGCCCAGGCATACATTGCCGACATTTCACCGGTCGAGCAGCGTTCCCAAAAGATGGGACTTATCGGCATGGCATTTGGCCTGGGGTTTATTTTCGGGCCGGCCTTGGGCGGTGTCGCTGCCGAGCTTGGCCCGGCTGGACCTGGCTGGGTGGCAAGTGCCCTGTGTGGCGCCAATTTCCTGCTTGCTTATGTGATCCTGGCCGAGAGCTTGAGCGCGTCGAGTCCCGCCAGTTCCGGTCGTCCGCAATGGAGTCAATGGGTTCATTCATTACGCAAGCCGCAAATAGGATTTTTTATCGGGCTGTTCTTCACGGTGACTTTCTGTTTCACGTCGTTCGAGACGACCCTTGGCCTTCTTGGGGAAGACCACTTTGACTTTGGGAAGCGAGAAATTGCCTTCTTGTTCGTGTATGCCGGGACAATTGCGGCGGTCATTCAAGGTGGGCTCATCAAGCACCTGGTCAAATGGCTGGGGGAGCCGCGACTTATCGTCGTCAGTCTCGCGATCCTGTCGCTGAGCTTATTGATGCTTCCTTATGTGACGGCACTGGCGAGCTTATTGACCGCGGTGGGTCTCTTGGCGATCGGTTCCGGCACCTTCCGACCGCCGTTGTTCGGACTCATTTCGAACTGCACCAGTGCGGACGAGCAGGGGGAGACCATTGGTGTGGCGCAGAGTGCGGGAAGCCTTGCACGAGTGATTGGGGCTGTTTTTGCCGGAGGGCTTTATGGCTTCAATCCGGCGGCGCCCTACGTCGCATGCGGAGGGCTGACGCTCATTATGGCATTCATGGCCTTTCGCAAGCTTCCCAAGACGCGTGAGAAGGTCGTGCAAGCCGCTTCGGCTCAGACCGGATAACCTTCCGGATTGGCTTGATGCCACTGCCAAGCGGTTTCGACGATTTCGTCGATCGTGGGATGCTGAGGCTTCCAATCGAGGTCACGCAATGCTTTTTCCGGGGAGGCGACCAGTTCGGGGGGATCGCCTGGACGGCGCGGCTTTTCAACCGTTGGGATCCGCCGGCCGGTGGCTTTTTCGCACGCCTGGATTACCTCCCGCACCGAGTATCCGCCACCGACTCCGAGATTGTAGAAGCCTGAGATACCCGGGTCCATTGCTTTGATATGGGCGTGCGCCAAGTCAATCACATGGATGTAATCGCGGATACAGGTCCCGTCGCGAGTTGGGTAGTCGGTCCCGTAGACTTCGCAATGGCTTGCTTGGCCCAAGGCGACCTTGAGGACATTTGGGATTAAATGGGTTTCGACGGGGTGATGCTCGCCGAATTGTTTGCTTGCGCCGGCCGCGTTGAAGTAACGGAAGGCGACGCACTCCAACCCCTTCAGCTCTTGATACCATGAAAGCATCTTTTCGAACATGAGCTTTGATTCTCCGTAGGGGTTGATCGGCTTTTGGGGCAGGTCTTCGGTGATGGGGCTGTGCTCCGGGAGCCCATATGTTGCGCAAGTTGAGCTGAAGATGAACTTTCGGACGGAACAGGCGGCAGCGGCTTCGAGCAATTCGGCCCCATTCCCGACATTGTTTCGAAAGTATTTCCCCGGGTTCGTCATCGATTCTCCGACCAAGGCATTGGCAGCGAAATGGATGATCACCTCCGGCCCGGCGTCGCGAAGTGCTTCGTAAATCCCATCCCGCATGTCGAGGGGTGCCTCGATGAACGTGGCCCGATGGTCCACCGCCGTGCGATGGCCCTCGGTGAGATTGTCATAAACAAAGACGTCGTGCCCGAGATCCAAAAGCTGTTCGACGCAGATCGATCCGATGTAGCCGGCTCCGCCTGTAACAAAGACTTTCATGACTGGTTCCCCATTTCTGACTCTCCATTCCTTTTCAGACCCTTACGGTCGCGATAATTGATCGGATCATTCATTTCCGAAAAAAGCAATCGTTCATTTGCCTCGGTTGATAAGAGAATTCAAGCCCGAGTGGAATAAGAGGACGTGGCAACGCCTCATTTGTTGGAGTTAGCGTCCGCCAACGTATGGGGTTATTTTTGAGCGGGCCTTTGGAAGGGACCTGGGAAGGAAACGAGAAAGGTGAACCTATGAGACTGGGCAGAAATGACGTGAGCGATCGGATCGTCCAGTCCTTCTCGCAGCGCTCCAAGGCCATGACACCGGCTTGCCGAGGGGTGGTGGTTATCGTTCCCGCGTTAAACGAAGAAGAAGCCATTGTCCGCGTCCTGAATGACTTGCCTTGGGAGGAGCTGCGAGCGGTCATTGTCGTTGACAATGGCTCGACTGATGCCACCGCGGAGGTAGCCAAGGAAGCGGGCGCAGTGTTGGCTCACGAGCCGGAGCGCGGTTACGGGGCGGCCGTGCAGCGGGGATTGGCAACGTTGGAGGCCGAATTCCATGACACGCCGATCGTCGCGTTTATAGACGCCGACTACAGCGATTATCCCGATGACCTGCCGCAATTGATTCATCCTATTCAAGAGGGCGAGGCGGATTTTGTTCTTGGGAGTCGGTTGCTGACGAACCCACCGGATGTCCTTCCGAAGGCAAGTTATTGGGGCAACCGATTGGCGTGCGGACTGATGCGCCTGTTTTGGGGGATACGCTATTCGGACCTTGGTCCCTTTAGGGCAATACGGACCGAGAGCTTGCGTCAGCTCCGGATGCGAGATCGGAATTATGGCTGGACCGTCGAGATGCAGATTAAGGCCGCTCGCGCGGGGCTTCGTATTCGGGAAGTGGGGGTTCGTTACCGAAAACGGATCGGTCAAAGCAAGATCAGCGGGACCTTTTGCGGGGTGGTTTGCGCCGGGGGGAAGATTCTGTACACGATCGCTCGGTATCGTCTGGTTTCCTTGAATTTCAAACGATGAAGCTTTTGGGGCGCATCGCTTATTGAAAGGCGCAAAATCGAGGTGAGAACGTGATGTTGACCGGCGGGCTGAGAAAGCGGTTAGTGGGGGACTCGTCTTGGGGGATTCTCGGACTTGGCGCAATTCAGGCGGTAATTTATGGGGTGATTTGGAAGCTTAGCCAAGCCTTCCAGTATGGACAGGGGCATGAGAGTCGTCCGATCCTTATAGTCTGGGCATTGCTCACATGCCTGTTTGTGCTTTATCTGCTTGGCATTGTTTCGGTTTGGAAGGGAGCCGACAGTAATGGTAATGCCGACCTAACTCGTCGTCTCCGAAGAAGGCGGATTGTCATCATTTTTGGTTTTGCGATCTTCTTTCGTGGGATCCTTTTTCTGGCGCAACCGATCCAAGAGGTCGATATCTACCGGTATATCTGGGACGGAAATGTCGTCAATACCGGGGTTAATCCTTACCGGTTTTCACCTGAGCAAGTCGCGGAGGCCGGAAAGGATGCGCCCGCCGAATTGGCGATGCTTAACGAAATGATAGAGCGTTCCGAGGCACTTGGGACGATCTTCTCACGAGTGCATTTCAAGGAGGTGCCGACTGTTTATCCGCCGCTGAGTCAGGGGATCTTTGCAATCGCCACCGCGCTCACGCCGGACCGGGCTTCTCTTTCGGTGCACCTCGGCATGATGAAGGGCCTTTTGCTCTTATTCGACATCGGGACCTTATTTGCTATTTGGGCCATAATGAGCCTTTCCGGGTATCCGCCGGAGCGAGTCATCGCGTATGCTTGGTGTCCGTTGGTCATCAAGGAGTTTGCCAATTCCGGACATCTGGACAGCATCCCGGTGTTTATGACCGCTTGTGCCGTGCTGTTGCTGCTGGCAGCGCGTTCGAGAAGAAACGGGGAGGGGAGAGTAAGAAGGGAGTACCGGTGCGATTGGGCGGCTGTCGCATTTTGGGCCGGTGGGACCCTGGCCAAGGTCTATCCGATTGTTTTGATGCCGCTATTGATCCGATGGTGGTGGCGTCATCAAAGATGGCGCGTGGCGGGCTATTTGGTAGCGTACGGAGTGCTCGTCGCTTCAGGCTATGGCGTGATCAATGGCCTTTTTACGCCGGAGACGTCGAATGCGGGCATCACCGTTCGAAATCACCCCGACCGGTCTGCGGGGATTCCGAAAGACACCCATGCCGATACGGCGCATGACCCATTGGAGGGGCTCCGGACATTCCTAAAGCGCTGGGAAATCAACGACCTTCTATTCGCCATCGTCTTTGAAAATATTCGACCTCGGCCTGTCGTGGGAACGGAAGAGCGGGAGGTAGTGACGCAGCAACCGTGGTTTGTCTTTGTTCCTGCCAAATTGGCAAACACGCTCAGTCGGTCGGGCGCAGCGTGGCTGCGCGAGCTCGGG
>JAHEOI010000213.1 GCA_018610125.1 Verrucomicrobiota bacterium | reverse complement strand
GAACAGGTCAAGCCGGCCGCGCCCATGTCCTGAATCCCGGCGACCGATCCGGTTGCCAACAGCTCCAAGCATGCCTCGACCAGAAGCTTCTCCATGAATGGATCGCCCACTTGAACGGCGCCGCGCTGTTGCTCAGAGGATTCGTCGGTGAGGTCTTGCGATGCGAACGCGGCGCCGCCCAGCCCGTCTCTACCGGTAGCGGGTCCGACATAAAAGACCGGATTGCCAACGCCTTTGGCAGCCCCGCGAGCGATTTGTTCGTGGTGGAGGACGCCGAGACAAAAGACATTAATGAGGGGGTTGGCTTCGTAAGAGGGGTCAAAGTAAGCTTCGCCGCCGATAGTCGGGATGCCAAAGCAGTTCCCATAATGGGCAATCCCACCCACGACGCCCTTTAAAAGGCGTTGCACTTCCGGAGAGCTTAGCTCGCCGAAACGAAGCGAATCCATGGCGCACACCGGTCGCGCTCCCATTGTGAAGATGTCGCGGATGATCCCTCCCACTCCTGTGGCGGCTCCTTGGAACGGCTCAACGGCGCTGGGGTGGTTGTGCGACTCCATCTTGAATGCGATGCCGAGCTGGTCGCCGATATCGATGACGCCGGCGTTCTCCTCTCCAGCCCCCACCAGGACCTTCTCGGATTGGGTCGGGAATTGTTTGAGCAGAGGCCGGGTGTTCTTATAGGAGCAATGCTCACTCCACATCACCGAGAAAATGCCGAGCTCGGTCATGTTGGGCCGGCGACCCAAGATTGCCCGAATTCGATCGAATTCATCCTGCGTTAGTCCGTGGGCCTCAACGGTCTCAAGGGTAATTTCGGATTCTGTCATGCGTAAAAAGCGGGATCTGGCAGATGGGCCTTCATTGCTCTAAGTGGCCATGGTTGGCGAGGACTGCTGTTGGTGAGCCTCAATCAAGCTCTGAAAGATCAGGCAGCCGTCGGTGCCGCCAAGAAGGGATTCACATGCCCGTTCGGGATGGGGCATCAGTCCGGCGACGTTACCCTGGCGATTGGCAATGCCGGCGATATTCTCCAGCGAGCCGTTGGGATTGGCCTCTTCGGTCGGCTTGCCTTCAGCATCGACATATTGCCAGAGCACTTGGTCGTTTTGTTTTAACTGAGCGAGCCCCTCGGCGTCGATAAAGAAGCAGCCGTCACCATGGGCAATCGGCATCCGCAACAGCCGATCCGGCGGGATGCCTTGAGTCAATGGTGTCCGATCCGTCAGCGTGTTCAGATAGACCCATTCACATCGGAAGTGCAACGAGCGATTCCGGACAAGGGCTCCCGGTAGGAGACCGGCTTCACATAAAATTTGAAACCCGTTGCAGATGCCCAGGACCAATCCCCCGTCGTTGGCGAATCGCTTGACAGCCTCCATGATCGGGCTGAAACGCGCGATGGCCCCTGTGCGGAGATAATCGCCATAGCTAAAGCCGCCGGGTATGACGACCGCTTCGGTATCCCCTAAGTCGCTCTCTTTATGCCAGAGCAGCTCAGCCGGATGACCGATCCCATTGCGAATCGCATGGACGCAATCTTGGTCACAGTTCGATCCCGGAAATTGCAAGACTCCGAATCTCATCGCCAGTACCCGCTAGTCACGTCGAAACGAAGAAAGCCTCTCGAAAAAAGCGGCCTGCTTAACGCTTTCATTAGGAACTATCATTCGATCTCAAAGCTGTAATCTTCGATTACCGGATTGCTCAAGAACCGGTGACACGCTTCGTCAACTTGTGGCCGAAGCGTTTCCCGGTCGCCGTCCATGTCAATTTCGATGTAACGTCCGACATGGACCGCCTCAATCCCTTGATAGCCCATATGCTCGAGCGCATTCTGCACGGCCTTGCCTTGAGGGTCAAAAACCGCCTTTTTCGGCGTTACTGTTATTTTCACTTTCATCGTCTCTCAATACAATAGGTTCGCTGAATTTTAAACCGGTTATTCGGGGCTGTTGCCCATACGCTGGTAATGGAACAGGTATTGTTGGGCATAGTCGCGGTGGCTTCCGAAGTGGTTCTCGGCGAAGGCTTGCAATTCCTTCAACGGAACGCGCTTACCTCCGAAATAGTTGGCTTGCAAGGACTTGATCATCCAGACATCGATCGGAAAGGCGGAGTGGAAGCCGTATGCGAATAGAAGCACGCAATCGGCGATCTTAAAGCCGACGCCGGAAAGGCGCATCAATTCGGCGCGTGCCTGCTCCAAAGGCAGAGAAAAGAGCGCCTCGAGGTTCAGCTGGCCCGAGCTCACGTAACGGGCAGCTTCCAGGAGATAAGGTGCGCGAAAGCCAAGCTTGAGCTGTCGCAGTGCTTCCTCGTGATCCGCTGCGATCGCTTCCGGGGTCGGAAACGAGAACCACGGGGGGCGGCCTTCCGGTACGGTGATCCGTTTTCCTCGTTGCTTGGAGAGGGCCCGGATCAGCTCGCGGATGTGGCGGATCTGCTTACTCGAAGAGAGAATAAAGGAGGCCAAGCACTCCCAAGGGTCTTGGCGCAAGAGTCTTAAGCCGTGGCAGGCCCGGGTTGCGCGCGTCATCGGCGGATCATCCGGAAACGTCGCGACGATTCCCTCAATGTTGCAATCGAGCTGAAGGTAGTCCCTCAGCCAGGACCAGTCTTGAACCGGATGAGTCACTTCGGCCCGAATCCATTGTCCCTTTTGACTCAGACGAGCCCATCGCCCATTAATCACGCCTTCCCAGCCGTCCGCGGTTTTCTCCCAGCGAAACGCTTGTCCGGAATTAAGGGTTGCCTCGAGATCGTAGTCTTTGACCGAGAAGTTGGCGACACGCTCAAACACGCCGTCCATAACGGGCGCACTTAGTACGTAACCAGCGACCGCACCGGAAAATCGGTCAGCTTATTCCGTCCCTGTAAGAAGCTCAGCTCGATGAAGAAGGTCAGCTCGAGGATCTTGGCCCCGACTCGATTTGTCAACTTGGCGGCCGCGGCGGCAGTACCGCCGGTTGCCAATAAGTCATCGACCAACAGCACCCGTTGCCCGGGCCCAATTGCGTCGGCATGAATGGCAATTGTGCTCGAGCCATACTCCAAGTCGTAGCTTTGCTCGTAAGTCGTGTACGGGAGCTTACCCTTTTTCCGGATCGGAACGAATGCGGCCCCGAGGTCATAGGCCAAGGCGGCGGCGAAGATGAAACCGCGAGCATCGATACCGATCACCGCATCGACATCGCCCGCCTGAAAATCGCCTCGCAGATGCTGAACCAAGCCACGAAACAGGCCGGCGTCCGCCAGCACCGGAGTGATGTCCTTGAACTGGATTCCTGGTTGCGGGAAATCGGGAACGTTGCGGATGGCTTCTCTTAGCTGGTCGATCGTTACGTCTGAGGTCATAATCGGGAAACGGCTCTTAACGTTTAAACCGCCTCCAGTTTTTCAATCATCTTGCGTAGTTTGGCAAGAGCGATGTTCTGGATTTGACGAACCCGTTCTCGGGTCACGCCGAATTCGGCGCCGACTTCCTCAAGGGTCTTTTCCTGGCCCCCGTCAAGCCCGAACCGGTAACTGAGAATCGTCGATTCCCGCTCCGGCAGCGTCTTGATCATATCTCGCAGCATCGAGGTGACCGTTTGATCCTCAAGCTGCTTATAGGGGCTTTGGGCATTCTCATCCTGAACTCGCTCGGCAAAATTGTTGGAATCGTCTTCACCGGCAGGGGCATCCAATGAAGCCGGACGAATGGCGGCAGTCCGCAACTGCGCCACACGGGCCGGGGTAATACCAAGCTCCGTACCGAGCTCTTCGTCGGTCGGTTCCCGACCAAAGTCTTCCTGGAGCTTCAGCGCGGTCCGTCGCATCTTTGAGATCTTATCGACGAGATGGACCGGCAGGCGGATGGTCTTGGACTGGTTGGCCAAGGCCCGCTTGATCGACTGTTTGATCCACCACGCGCCATAGGTGGAAAGCTTCCCACCTTTGGCCGGGTCGAATCGCTCAACCGCTTTCATGAGGCCGACATTCCCTTCGTTAATGAGGTCGAGCAAGGGAAGTCCAAACCCTTCGTAGTCGTGGGCGATCTTAACAACCAGGCGTAAGTTGGCCTTGATCATCTGCTCGCGAGCCTTCTTGTCGCCCGCTTTAATGCGGGCTGCCAATTCGACTTCTTCAGTCGGGGTAAGGAGCTTGATTTGGCCGATTTCTCGAAGATACAGCTTGAAGGCGGTATCGGCATCGTATCCGGAAAGACGCTCGACCTCCGAAGGGGTCGTTTTCCCTTCCGGGGATTGAATCTCGTCGGCCAGCTCATCGACCGCGGAACGGCTGCGGCCTTTGCCGCGCTTCCGTGGTTTCTTTGGGGCCTCTTCAACCGTCGGCTTGCTTGAATGCCTCTCGGGCTTGCTTGCGCCACTTTCGGGAGCCTTGGTTGCCGGCGCCTTTTTGGTAGCCGCCGTTTTGGTCGCCGCCGGAGTCGAGGTCACCTTCGACGCCTTTCGGGATTCCGATTTGACCGCTGTTCTTTGGGCTTGGGAGCTTTTAATGGACGCCTTGTTCCCTTGGGTAGGCTGTTTTCTCGCCGCTTTGGAGCTATCGACTTTTGAGCTCGCCGCTTTCGAAGGGCTTTTTCGAGCCTCGGAACCGGCACCGCTTTTCTTCGTTGCACCGCTCTTCTTCGTTGTGCTGGTGGCCTTGGAGATCGAGGCAAATTTGTCCGGGGCCTTCTTACCGGCTCGTTTGCTCCCCTTATCGAGATAGGTAGAGCTTTTTTGAGCTGATTTCGAAGATCCTTTCCGTTTGGAGAAGCCGGTGTGGTCGGTGTCGGGCGCTTTTCCTGCCGTTCGGCCGGCTCGACTGGCGGGTGTCTTAGCCTTTTGTTGGGGCTTGACCGCCGCTTTGGCCTTGTTGCCGTTCTTGCGGGAAGCGTTCGGAGACTGCTTGACCGGCGTCGATTTTGCGGCCTTTTCGGCGTGTGCGGGGGAAGATGGACCGCTGCTTTGATTGCTAGTCCTTGATGGCTTTACCCCTTTGATCTTCCCCAAAGCCTTTTTCAGTAGGGAAGACTTCTTCTTGACTTTCATTTGACCGCCCATTTCTAAGAATTTGACAAGCTCGTCAGGCTCTTCGCTCAAACGACTTACCTGGAGCGGCTTGCTTCTATTGGAGCGTCCGCTAATTCGCAAACTAAGCTAAACGATACTTTATCACAGTCAGGCGGCCATTGTCACTGGGAATTGTTGGCAATTTTATGCCCAAATTTTGCCCCAATCAGATTTCAAGTACCTTTTCGAATTGGGTAAGATTTTGTGGCTGTTTTTTTCCGATGAGGACGACATCTTCCAATCGGACGCCGCCGACTTGCCCATAATAGAGCCCGGGCTCGACCGTCACCACTTGGCCTACCTTTAAGGTTGACTCAGAGGTTTCGCCCAAACGGGGATGCTCATGGAGCTCCAGGCCTACCCCATGGCCTGTGCCGTGAAAAAAGCCTTCCATTCGACCGTGGCGGCTGCCGGTTTCGAAGCCTTGGTCATTGAAGAAGGTTTGGATTTCCTTATGAATGTCGGCGGCGGGGGACTCGGGGACCAATCTTTGAATCGCGAGCTCTTGAGCTTGATGGACATGATCGTAGATCTTGTGGACCGTTTCACCGGCCCGTCCACGCACGACGGTGCGAGTGATGTCGCCGTAATAGCCGGTCTTCTGGGATCGGGGAAAGATATCGAGGATAATCGGCTGGTGGGCGCGAAGCGGGCCGTAGCCTCGCTCATGGGGATCACAACCCTTTTTGCCGCAGGCGACAATGGTGTCCTTGGCAATACCCCCTGCCTGGAGCACCGCGGTGTCGATGATGGCGCGGAGTTTTTCCGCAGTCAGGGGAAGGTTGCGATAGAAAAGGCGATTGCCCTGGCCAATCTTTGCCTTTTTTAGGGCTTGTATTCCCTCGGCGAGGCCAACCTCGGCCATCATTTGGGCGGCACTGATTTTTTTGACCTCGGAGGAGGACTTGATTTCACGCTCGGAAAAAAAGGCTCCCTCCCTGGGGACGACTTGGACGTCATGCTCGAGCAGTTGCTTGGCAGTGGCAAACGGGAAGCTGGCCGGCACCACCACCTGATTGATCCCTTTTTCCTTGAGGATAACACAGATAACATCGGCCAGCTTGACTTTCTGGTGACCTCGTTGGTTGAGCTTTTGCCGGTAGTAGCTCAAGGAGAGGATCTCACAATGCTGGGCATGCTTACGAGCCCGATCAATCTCAAGGTCGCTCATGACGACAATGGATTTGCCTCGCACGCGAAGAAAAATAAAGGGGTCGGGGACGAACATCCCAACGGCATAAAGCATGTCCGCGTTACGTTCGGTGTCGCCAACGATCAAGAGAGTCTCCTCAGGCATAAGCAGGCACGCTAAAAGCAAGACGTGAATTCTGGTAACAGTGAAACATCGGATTGGCGTTTACTGAAATAACGGCTCGGCCAGAAAGTAAAGGCGGCCTCCCCTGAGCTGCGGGAAATCGACCCCGAGGTCGACCTTGACGGTGCCGGCACTGCTGTTGCCGAGAATCGGAAGGACATCACTCAGCGACCATGGCGGCCGATACCGGACGACTTTGGCATCGGCGATGCCGGCGAGCTTCTTGGCTCGCTCGACGCTGGTATCAAAGTGGCCAAGCTCATCGACAAAGCCGTGCTTATACGCAAGCTCGCCCGATAGAATGCGTCCGTCCGCGTATTGCTCCCAATCCTCAACGAGCTGTCGGGCGCCATCGTTTTCATGCTCCTTCCATGTTGTCTGCCTCCCTTCGGCAATTACCTCCTTGAACCGCTGAAACGTCTGCTCGACCAAATCTTGAATCATTTCCTTCGACTCGGGAAGGATCTCCGATTCCTTTTTGGACCCGCGCAGCATGTCCTTGAATTTGCCGCTCTTGAAGACCATCGGCTTGATCCCCACCTTGTTCATAAGCTCACGGTAATTGTAGGTGTTCATAATGACACCGATGCTCCCGGTGATGGTGAGCGGATTCGCAACGATCCAGTCGCATGGCACCGAAATGTAATAGCCGCCCGAGGCTGCGACGCTCTCCATTGCGGCAACCACCGGCTTGCCTGTCTCTTTTTGAAAATCGTCGATGAGGTGATAAATGCGATCGGAAGCCATTACTTCGCCTCCCGGGGAATTGACGCGAAGGATAACGCCTCGGACATTCGGGTCGGAAGCCGCCAGATCGAGCTGCTCCTCGATAGAGCCAACCATGCTGCGGCCCTCTCGATTTCGCCCGCTGAAGATGATCCCCGAAATTTCGATCATGGCCAGCTTGTGGGCTGATTGGCTCTCCTCGACAACCACTTCCTTCATCCGCTCTTTCGGGGCCCCTTGATATAAGGTCCCGATAACAAGGCCGGCGAGCACTTGACCGCCGAGCATCAACACGAGCAGGACAGCCAAGACAATCGAGAGGATCATCCAGCCGCGTCCGCCGGAGCGGGGCGGATTGGGCGGTCTGTTGGGGCGCTCGTTCTGGTTTAGCAATGGTGGTTCGTTCGTCATGCGGATCCCGAGATTAACGCGACACCGGGGGTAAGACAAGCTTTGTTGCGACCGTCATTCGCTGATGGCGGCACCGCCCGCGATCTCTTACTTTCTACTGGTCGCCGGATTCGGGTTTTTCCTTCGATCTGTTAAGAAACCGATTAAGGAGATTTTTCCGCCCTTTTCCGTCTGATCCCCCCAGTTTATCCTTAAGCCGCTTGCCGACCTCTTGGGCTGCCTTATCTCGCAATTGCTTTGCTGCCTGAGTGACCCCGGCTTGAGCGAGGGCTTTTGAAAGCTGTTTATGATTGACCCGGATAACGGGGTTATCAAGCGGTCCTTCGATTTTGACCGGGAAGCTAAGCTCATCGATCTTAATCGGTTGGCCTTCGGCCAGCCGCAGGCTGGTTTGATGCAATGTGACCGTCAGCGGCAGGTCAACGAGGATGCCATCCTTGTGGATCCAATTCCCGGCGGTTCCAATGTCCAATGTCCCGCCTTGTAGCGGAGGCCCACCTCCAAGCCCACCTCCAAGCTTGAGCTGTTTGGACACTTGATTCACCGGGATACCGGAATAGGCGAAATCGAGCGTGTTGTTGGTGCCCGTGGCGGAATAGTCACCGAGGAAGGCCTCAAAGTTGAGCCGGTCCTCGCTCGACCGCACAATGATCTCGGGGGGTTCCTTCAGCAGGTGTGGGTGGGTCGATAGGTTTCTTGCCGTGACGTTGATTGTTTCATCTTGAAGCTGTTTGACACGCACCTTTTTCGCGATCAGCTCGGAAATCGTAAAGAGGGGGCTCCCTTCGATCAAGTGGGTTGCTTTAACTCGGTGATATCCCTTCTCTTTGATTTTTCGTTCGAGTCGCTTCCCAAGCGGCTCCTTCTTCTTCGGCTTGCCCTCGCGTTCCTTCTTGGCTTCGGGGCCGGAGAGCTTTTCCAACCATTTCCGGATCTGTGCCAAGCGCTCCTTCCAGACTTTGGCATTCTCGAGGTAGTCGTCGATGGTCTTCTCGTCGGGGGCACGGTCCGGCTTTGGGGGCGGCTCCGGACGTTTTCCGATCAGGTGCCCCGGTGTCGTCCGCTTGAGCCCGTGTGAGGCGTCATCGATAACGACCCGATCCAATTGGAGCCGCTTTCGCAGCAGATTGGATCCGCTGATATCCGCCTCAAGGCTCTCGGCACGAAGCAGATCGGTGTCGAGATTGTTGGGATTGGCCATCGCCAGCTTGTGCAGGGTCAATCGGTTCTCGTTCAGGTTTAAATCGGCGCTTTGAAGGTCGACCGTGGCGCCGTTGGCGCGCTCCAAAGCATTGTGTAAGGCCATGGTGACGATCGGCTCACGGGCGAAGAGTTGAACGATGAAGCCGAGGAGAAGGAGCAAGCCGACGAATACCAACCCGAGGGGACGGATTGGGTTTCCTACTTTACGTGCGAGCAGGCTTTCGTAAGTCAATTTCCCATGCCCTTTCCCGAACAAAATAAAGGCCAGGAAAGTGACCCACTTTTTACCCGCAAATTGCCGATATCGCTCCGAGCTTGTCTCTAAGCGCGCCATGCGCCTCCGGAAGATCCCGATGACCTTGAGCACGCCAAGCCCATAGAGAGCCCCTAAAATGAGCCCTAAGACGAGTCCGCCCGTGGTGGTGTAATACTCAAAGCCGAATAAGGCCAGCACCGGAGCATTGATCATCGATTGGAAGAGCCCCTGAAGCGCACCGTCCAAAAAGAGCCGACCGACCTCAAAGGAGAGTGGGGTGAGAAGAAAGGCGAAAAACTTGGTAACGACCGCCAACAGGATCGCCAAAGGGAGATTGGTGTTAAAGACGATCAATAAGAGGGTAAGGGTGACAATCAAGCCGCCTGCTTGGGACGGCCCGGGCATGAATGCAAGGGCGCTCGCGAGCAGACAGGTCAACATCAGTTGAAACGGCGTCGATTTCCCTCGGATTACGTGGCCGATGGTGCGGAAGATCATACTTGAACCATAGCGGCTTCCTCTCTGCCCGCAATTTCGAATACGAGAAAAAACGCGACGCGCAACAACAGAAACAAGGCGGACGCCGGGACGCCCGCCTTGTTTTGCAACCAAACAACCACCTGTTGGCTTGCTGCCAGGCACCTTTATCAAAGCCGCAACCCCACGCTAAGCTTGACTAAGTGAACCCGACTTGTCTTTGTTGTGTACTGATTTTGACATCGCGCCCAGGCCGGCGTTCAAACAAGATCGAGAGAAATCGGTCAAGGTGCCCGAAAACGACGTGGAAAAAACGAGGTAGGTAGGAAACGACACATGGAAATCCTCAATCTGAATCCGAGGCATGAAATCGGGGCAAGCGCATGGTTTGTGGAAGTCGATGGCCATCATCTCTTGTTGGATGCGGGCACCCATCCAAAGCTGGAAGGTCGGGAAGCCCTCCCGCTCTACAATCTCATCAAGGACGAAGACTTGGAAGCGGTCGCGCTGACACATTGTCACTTTGATCATGTCGGGTCACTCCCGGTCGCGCTCCAATATTTCCCGCATGCCAATGTCTTCATGAGTGAGCTGAGCTACTTCATCGTTGAACGGGTCCTGCATAATTCGGTCAATGTCATGACCCGTCAGCGCGAGGAAGCCGGCATTAAGGATTATCCGCTCTATCGGCATGATGAGGTCGATGAGATTGCCCCATTGTTTCAAGGCTACAAGTACGGCCAAGAGTTTCATTGGACCAACCCCCACAAGGCTCGAGAGATCGCGCCCACCATGGAATTCTTCGATGCCGGCCACGCGCTCGGGTCGGCTGGAACAATCATCCGTGGGCGGGATCATACCATGTTTTATACCGGCGATGTCTGCTTCCGAGATCAAACCTTGCTGAAAGGGGCTCGATTTGAGGATGTCAAGGCGGACGTGCTGATCATGGAGACCACGCGAGGAGCGCGCGAAGTGCCGGCGAGCTGGACGCGAGAGCAGGAGGTGGAGCGGTTGACTCAATCGATTAATCGGGTCTTGCAGCGGAAAGGCAGCGTCCTTATCCCCTCATTTGCGCTGGGCCGCACACAAGAGATGTTGGCCCTCCTCGCGCTGTTGATGAAATCAGGGGAGCTGAAAAAGCGGCCGATCTATATCGGTGGCTTGGGCCGCGTCTTCACGGAGATTTATGACCTGGAGGCCCATCGGATCCATCGCCATCATAGCAATCTCCGGTTAACCGAAGCGTTGAACCTGATTGTGCTGGGCAAGAACGAATTGGAAAAAATGAAGCTTGGAGGCGGGCGGATATTTGTCATCACCGCCGGGATGATGAATGAGAACACGGCCGCTCACGACTTGGCGGTCAGAATGGCCAATGACGAGAAGCAAGCAATCTTTTTTGTGGGCTACGCCGATCCGGATACCCCGGCCGGACGACTCCGGAAGGCCCCCCGCGGGGAGCCCTTCTTCTTCAGCCAAAGTGCCGGCGAGCTCGTGCGCAACTGTGAAATGGAGGAATTCGACCTAACGGCTCACGCGAATCGAGACGAATTGCTTGAGTTTGTCGGCCAAGTCGATCCGGAAACCGTTATTTTAGGACACGGTGACCAGGAAGCTCGCAGTTGGTTTCATGAGCAAATCGCGGCTCGTTATCCAGGGAAGCGTATCTGTGAGCCGGGGCCGGGTGAGCGCGTGAAGCTGTGACGCTGTAAATCCTCCCTGATAGGACCTCGTTCCCGAGGTCCCATCGAAGACAAAAGAGGCCCCATTCGTTGGGGCCAACGCCCCGTACCGGTCCAAATCAACCGGCCGGGGCCGAAGATTCCGGGCTGGATTGGTGCTGATGCTCGTGGGGGCTGCCGTCAGTCTCGGTTGCCGCCGTCGTTGAGATCTGATTTTCGCCGCTGGTTGGTCCGGTTTTGACGAGAGCGCGTCGCAAGAGCTTGCCCTGATAGGTGTAGCCGGCACCGGTGACCTCGGT
>JAHEOI010000212.1 GCA_018610125.1 Verrucomicrobiota bacterium | reverse complement strand
TATTTGAGATAGATGTCTCAAGAGTAGCGGCCCCAAGCCTGAATAACCTTGTTTCGGATCGAGCCGTTGTCGTGCTTGCCTTGCTTATATTTCCTGGAGAGATTGATTGGTAGATCGTCGGGCCTTCGATCTGCCAATCCTTCGCGCCTCGGATCCTCAGCCTAGCGTTGCCTCAGACCATTCGAAGCATGCGGCTAAACAAGACCGTTGGTTGCATTCAACGCTTCCTGTCTACGCCTCGCTGATTTTCAATCACGCCCTGCTTTTCGTGAAACCGAGATAATGGTTAACGGTCCGTTATATCGGCGGGAAGATTGGCAAACATTAAAGTCCCCCACGAGACATGAGCCCGGCTGAATCCTTCCGGACGGTTTTCCATAACCACCTCCTTGGTAAACGGCATCTCCATATCTCGTCGATTTCGATAATGATTCAATGTCCGTTCGTAGATCGGGGCAAAATCTCCACGTCCTTCGGAGGAGATCTCCGGATAGTAATAACGTTGTTCGATGCTCATGAAAGGCTCGTACGGCACCTCATGGCCAAGATTAAAACGGGCGGTGTACTCATACCCCCTTGCCAGTCGGTTGTCATGAGCTCCGTAAAGGTCGAGTCCTTGCTTCCATCCGATTTCCGCCGCACAGCTCAGATAACCCAACCCCATTTGAGTGTGTCCCTGATCTCGCCCGCTTTCCTGAATGACCCCCTTCTCGCTGATGTAATGGTTGACGGCACCATTACCGCGTCCATATAAAAAATAATCGACTCCACGATTAAACATGTCATGGTCCTCGAGAAAAACGCCCATTGCCATCATCGTCTGAATCATTGCCGCATCCCAATTTCCATTGGCAGTCGGATAAAAGTCCTTGATCACCGGATAAAAGACGTCTCGGAGGAGCTTCTCAAAAGCTTGTTGATGGGGCTCTTCCCACCTGTCGTACGTGTGTCGCATCAGCTCGGCGGCATTGACAAAGAGAATCCCTGTCATACCGACAAGCAATCGGGCATCGTGCCCGGCGACTTCCTCCAACCGTTCCGAGTAGGCATTCAAGATTTCGGTAGTCTTGCGGGCATGCGTCGCCTTTCGTGTGATCGCCCATTGCAGGGCATGGGCATAGGCCGCTTGACTGTCCAACGAGAGCTCCGATGACCCGATATCCGGGTCGTTGTAGGCGCCTCGGACGACCCGTTTGTGCGGTTTCGGTTCCCAGTCAAGCTGTGCCACACGATGCTCGCGTAAGTCTTTCCATGCCGATAGCCAAGGCTCTGCTCCGTCCTTGACCTTATTTCGAACAAATTCAATCTCGTCCTGCCTGTGAAGGATTCCGGGGTGAATAAACGACTCCTCTTTCGAAAGACGAATCCGTTGAGCCGTGCCGACGCCGGGCCAACCGGTGATCACCAATCCCAATATCAGCAGCCAGACGAAAGCCGCCGTTTCACGCCCCAGAAATCCTTCGTTCCATTTGCTTGTCGCTTGCATACGGTTTCCTCAAGTGTTCAAAATCGCTCTGTGTCCATCCATCAGCCGATCATTGAATCCGGAACGAGTAAGTCCCGGTATTCGCCGTACGCGCAGCCGGATTGACAATCAAGCGATAAGTCCCATCCGCCGGTAGCGTGATCGGCTGCGTAAACATAAACGAGAACATGACCCCTGTGCCAATCGAATTGCCATCCGGTCCATCCAAACGCCAATTGAGGAAGCTCGATCCGTCGAATCCATCTTCAAGCGACGGAGACAGCACCTCGACCGTCACCGATTGTTTGGCCGATCCCTCGAAGGAATAGATATCCTGTGCTCCCGGCGATTCGATATTGCCGGCACCGGGGCCGGGATCGCCTTCGGAGACCGTGTCCCCGATCGCGATCGCAAACTCATCCGGCATCGGGACATCCCAGGTCTGGAATTGGTAAGTCCCCGTGAAATCGAACGACGCCGAGCCCACCTTCAGCTCGTAGGTGCCCGCGTTCTCCAAGGGAACCACTCCCGGACCGCTCCCGGCAACGAACTGACTATCAAAGATCACTTCCTCCCCGGGCCCGATGAGCTCCATTTCGACAAAGCTCATCTCGGTCTCCTGTACGAGAAGGAAAAGGCGTTGCCCCGCATCAGCTTGGAACACATAGCGATCGATCTCGCCCACCGACTCGATATTGCCGGCGCCTTGGCCGGGATCGTTTTCGGAGACAACGTCGCCGATCGCGATCTCATAAACTGTGGATCCCGGTTCCGTCACCTCAATCGAGTAAGAGCCGGTTCCAGGCGAGAATTGTGAACCGACGATGAGTTTATACTTCCCTTCCTCCTCCAACGTGATCTTGCCGGGATCGACATTTTCATGCAGCAGATTTTGGAAGATTTCCTCGCCGGAAGGACTCTCCAAGCGCCATTGCAACGACTTGAACGGGTCCTCGCTGTCCAACGACGTTGAAACGACACGAAAGAAGAGACTTTGGCCCGCGCTCGCATCCAGGGTGTAAATGTCCCGAGCTCCGGGGATTTCAATGCGACCGGCGCCGGCCCCGGGCTCATTCATCGCAATCGTCTCTCCGACCGTGATCTCGAATCGGTCGGGCTCCGGCACGTGCCACAGCTTGAACCCGTAAGTCCCCGTCTGCTCAAAGCGCTTTGAGCCGATCGTCAAGGTGTACTGGCCACCCTGCTCAAGCCGAATGCGCCCGGCATGCTTCAATTGCGAGAACAGTTCCTCGAGAAGGATATCGCCCGACTCGTTCTCCAGCACCCATTGAATCCCGCTCAACAACCCGGCCGAGAAACTGAGCTCGGTGGTCTCCAGGAAAATCGTCTCGCCGGCCTCGGCTTGGAAGCGATAGACATCGAGGTCTTTCGGCGGCTCGATCCGGCCGGCCCCTTCCGCCGGCATCCCGTCCGAGACGGTGTCGCCAATGGCAATGTCGTATTCCACCGGCGGCGGCCAATCCCAAATCTGAAACGCATAGCGTCCGGTCACACGGGAATCGGCCGAGCCGACGACAACCTGATACTCCCCGCCTTCCTGCAGCATGATCCGGCCCGGGTGGTTATTCTC
>JAHEOI010000211.1 GCA_018610125.1 Verrucomicrobiota bacterium | reverse complement strand
TTATTCGACAAGCGACGCAGGCCGGGATTGTTTTGGGAGGCGGCTCTTGGCTTGCCGGGAGCGCATCGAACGCGGTGACGCCCTTTGCCAGATCTGGGCCGCCCCGCTTGCTGCTCAGCTTGGCGGGGTACTCGTTCCGGCGTTATTTCGGGAAAGACGCGAGTCAACAAGGGATCGATCTCTTTTCCTTCGTTGATTTCTGCGCCGAGCATGGCTGTGACGGGACCGAGCTGACCAGCTATTACTTTGATGATGTCGGTCCGGAATTCTTACTGAAGCTGCGGCGACATGCCTTTCTGAAGGGAATGCCGATCAGCGGCACTGCTGTGGGCAATGATTTCACACGTCCCAAAGAGGAGCGGAAAAAGGAGATCGCCGGTGTTAAGCAGTGGATTGACCGGGCCGATATTCTGGGAGCCCCTCATATTCGAATCTTCGTCGGCTCGCAAGGCGGATTGACTCGGAAGGAGGTCAAGCGGCGCTCCATTCCCGCTATCGAAGAGTGCGCTGACCACGCGGCGAAAAAGGGGATATTTCTCGGAGTGGAGAATCATGGCGGCTATGTCGGAACAGCGGACGAGCTGCTGGAAATTGTACGGAGTGTGAAGAGCCGTTGGCTTGGAGTAAACCTGGATACCGGCAATTTCCATACCGAGGCGCCGTATGACGATATTGCTCGGAGTGCTCCGTACGCCGTCAATGTGCAGCTCAAGGTGCACGTGAATCCGGCCGGCAAGGAGAGCCGCCCGGTCGATATCCCTCGTATTGTCAAGATCCTGAAGCAAGCGGGCTACCAAGGCTTTGTGGCGCTGGAGTATGAAGCCTCCAAGGACCCGTGGGAAGAAATCCCGCGTTGGCTTGAAGCCTTGAACAATGCCTTTTCCGCCGCTTAGGTAGCGAAGGCCTTGCCGCTGACTCACCAAGGCATCTAGGTTGATTTCTCACGCAATGAAGCATTGTGCTCGAATTCAAGATCTGGCTCAAAGCGGCTTGATGCTTGCCATCCTTTTGGTCGTCGCAGGCTGCGGCACGACCCCTTCGGCTCAGCGCACCGAGGTGTTCGAGCAAGAGAAGCTGGCTCAAATCGATCAGTCAATCCGTCAGGCCATTGATAAAGGAAAGCTCCCCGGCGGGGTGTTTTGGCTCGAAACGGAAGGCGCAACCTACACGAAGGCTTATGGGGCAAAAAGCGTGCTTCCGAAAAGAACGGTGATGGAGCGGAATACCGTGTTCGACGTCGCTTCCCTGACCAAGGTCTTGGCGACGACGCCTGCCATCATGTGGCTTTGGGAGCGCGGCCGAATCGATCTGGACGCCCCTGTTCAACGTTATATTCCGGAATTCAAGGGAGAGAAGAAGAAGTCGGTGACGCTTCGCCGTTTGCTGACCCATACTTCAGGGCTGCCCGCGGGATTGAGCTTGGAAAAGGATTGGACCGGGCGCGATGCCGCCATCGATTTGGCGGTCCAAGCCGAGCTCGAGAGCCCTCCCGGGAGCGCTTTTCAATATAGTGACGTCAACTTCATCCTGTTGGGAGAAGTGGTGCGTCGGATCAGTGGAGAGCGACTCGATCGCTTTGCCGCCTCGCGTATTTACAAGCCTCTGGGGATGACCAGTACCGGGTTTAATCCGACGGACATTCCCAAGTCGCGAATTGCCCCGACCGAGCAGAATGGCGAAGACATGCTGCGGGGAAAGGTCCATGACCCGATTGCTCGACGAATGGGGGGTGTTGCCGGGCACGCCGGTCTGTTTACAACGGCGAGTGATGTGGCCCGATTCGCTCGAATGATGGTCAATGGCGGCAAGCTTGGCGGGCATCGCCTTTTCAAGGAGCGGACAATTGAGGTCATGACGCATTGCCAGACTTCGGAGCCGATTGAGGCTTGTCGCGGACTCGGCTGGGATATCGATTCTCCATACAGTAGTCCGAAGGGAAAGCTTTTCCCTATGGGATCTTATGGGCATAGCGGGTTTACCGGAGGCAGTCTCTGGATTGATCCGTTCTCGGATACGGCGGTCATTTTCCTTTCTCACAGGGTGCATCCGGATGGGGAAGGGAATGTCGTGCCGTTAAGGAAGCGGTTGGGGACATTGGCGGCTGAGGCGGTGAAAGGCGTGGATTACGAGAAGGGAGCCACGGAGGGGGCGACCCGATCGAAAAAGGCCCTGCCGCAAACGGTGCCGAAAGGAAACGCCGGAGCCAACCAGCCGAACCCGGCTTACTCAAAGGCCCGTAATGGCATCGATGTCCTGGTTGAAAATGATTTTAAGGCCGTGGAAGGGCTCAAGATCGGTCTGGTGACCAATCATACCGGAACCGATCGGCATCGAAAGTCGACGATCGACTGGCTCCATGAGGCACCAAATGTTCGACTGGCAGCGCTTTTCAGCCCGGAGCATGGGATTCGAGGGGAGCGGGAAGGCAAGGTGGCGGATAAAACGGATCCGGTTACCGGCCTTCCGATCCATTCGTTGTATGGGGATTCCCGGCGTCCCACTCAGGAGCAATTGGCCGGCTTGGACGCGTTGGTGTTTGATATTCAGGATATCGGCTGCCGGTTCTACACCTACATTGCGACGATGGGGTTGGCTATGGAAGCGGCCGCCAAGGCTGAGATCCGCTTCTTCGTTCTGGACCGTGTCAATCCGATCGGGGGGACTTGTGTGGCCGGACCCGTAAGCCGCGGCGATCGAGCCTTTACGAATTTCCACCCGATCCCGGTTCGTCATGGGATGACCGTCGGCGAGCTCGCTCGAATGTTTAACAGGGAAAAGGAGATCGGCGTCGATCTCGAAGTCATTCCGGTTGCGGGCTGGGAGCGGGAGATGACCTTCGATCGCACCGCTTTACCTTGGATTAATCCCTCACCCAACATGCGGAACCTTCGGCAAGCGTTCCTCTATCCCGGGATAGGGCTTCTTGAAAGGACCCCGCTCTCGGTCGGTAGGGGAACCGATACCCCCTTCGAGGTGGTGGGGGCTCCGTATATCGATGGTCGGGAGCTCGCGATTGCCCTGCACCAATCAGAGCTGAACGGCGTGCGATTTGTCCCGGTCCGCTTTACGCCGAGTGCCAGCGTCTTTGAGGGAAAAGCGTGTGGCGGGGTCTCTATCACACTCACCGGAGATCGGACGTGCCGGACAGTCGACATCGGGATCGTGATGGCACGCACTCTCCATGAGCTCTATCCTCAATCCTTTGAGTTGGAGAAGTTCAATCGCCTGCTTCAGCATCCGCCGACGATTGAGGCGATTCGAGCCGGTCAGCCGATGGCCGAAATTCGGCGAATATGGAAGAAGGAGCTCGCCGAGTTTAAACAGCGGCGAGAGCCGTTCTTGCTTTACTAGTTTTCAGAAGAGGCGCTATTGCCGCTCTCGAGGGTCTTTTGGGGTGCCGGGGGCGGTTCTTGCCTCGGCTCCAAGACAATCGTTTTGTCCGATTCCCAGGGGATCTCTTTCCTGTCAACGATCAAGGTCCGAGGCAAGAGCTCAATCTCGTGGTCAAACATCTGAAGAGTGACCGTTCCCGGTAGGTACATCAAGTCATCAAAGATCCATTCCCCAAACGGGATGGATTTGGTCGGTTTGTTGAAGGCCACTGTCTTCGGTCCTTCGAGGGGAGGGGGCTTTTCATTGCGAAAGACGATCATCAAGTTGGAAATGCCGAGATGTGGCTGGTTGATGACAATGGCGGGCCCTTTTGCGGTCTCTGGCCTGAAGGTGACTTCCCAGGGACCACGGTGAATGCGAATTGTCTGACAGCCCCAGAATGCAATGACATAGAGTGCGACTGCAATGGCGCAGGCCGTTAAGACGTGCTTCCAGATTGGGTTTGATTGGGTCGTTTTTGCGTCATCCATGTTGCCACCGATTATTCTTCCAAAAAGTGTTTGCAGAGATCAATGCCACCGCTCAACTTTGGGGCATAAGTGAATATTCTGTGATCCTGATTGAAGGGGCACGGCCAAGGACGATTTCATCCCGACATGAATGCCAAGGAAGCATTGATTGCATTGAACATGATCGAGCATGTGGGCCCGATTCGGGTTCGTCAATTGCTTGACTATTTCGGAGATCCGGTTGCCATCCTCAAGGCCTCGCGACACCGACTGGCCCAAGTCGCCGGGGTCGGAGAGGAAATCGCCGAATTGATCGCCCAATGGGAGGAGAAGATCGATCTGACTGCCGAGCTTCAGCGGATTCGCGAGTATGGATGCCGAATCATCACGCAAGACGATGAGCTCTACCCGCCGTTGCTTCGGCAGATTTACGATCCCCCGATCGTCCTCTATGTGAAAGGAGAGCTCAAGGAGAGTGACCGTCACTCGGTGGCGATTGTCGGCTCGCGTTTGAGCTCGCCTTATGGGAGCGAGACAGCTCGCAAATTCGGGTATCAATTGGCAAGTCGGGGAATGACGGTTGTCAGCGGCGGAGCAAAAGGAATTGATACGGCGGCCCAACAAGGAGCGCTTCGGGCCAAGGGGAGGACCGTGACGGTGCTCGGCACCGGGATCAACATCGTTTTTCCGTCGGAGAATGCCGCTCTCTTCGAGCGCATTTCCGAGACAGGCGCACTCATAACTCAGTTCCCCTTTTATCGCAAGGCGGACCGGCAGACATTTCCGGTGCGTAATCGGATTGTGGCCGGGATGAGTCTCGGAACGTTGGTTGTGGAAGCGAATCGTCAAAGTGGTGCCTTGATTACGGCCAACATGGCGGTGGATTACGGACGGCAGGTATTTGCGGTCCCGGGCAGGATCGATTCACCTCGAAGCAAAGGATGCCATGACCTGATCAAGCAAGGTGCCCAACTGTGCGAGGGAACGGAGGACATCATGGGCGAATTCGAGTACCTCTTCCCGCAGCAAGCCATGACATCCTTCGAGCTCGAGTCCAAAACCGGCGACTCAAACAGCATCGGAGGGCAAGTCCAACCGCCGCTCTCCGAAATCGAGGCTCGGGTGCTCGATCTCGTCGGCCACGAGCAAACGACCATCGACGAGGTGATTCACCAGGCAGGCTTGCCGACTCCCAAAGTGTCGGTGGCACTGCTTAACCTGGAACGAAAAGGCTTTGTCAAGCAGATGCCGGGGAAGCGTTTTTGCCGAGGCTGAGGCAACAGCGACGGGAGGGGAAAAAATGAAAGCGGTGACAAGTCACACGCACTCCACATGCTAACGCGCGAGGCAGAGCCTCCGACCATTCGAGGCCTGAGTGCGATCAAGGTCAGCAGCGGACTGCCGACCCTACCACCGCTGTTTAGGTAGGGACCGCACTCCGCTGCGCTCCGCGCCTTCGCTCCCTTCAGAAGGGGAAGGGAGCGAGGTGACGGGGGGTATTTAAGTGCCGTCGTCGCTGCCCGGATTATTCCAAAGGCGGTTTGGCGTGTTCGGAGGCGGACCACTAAAGCCGGCGAGCCGGAAATAGTCCTCGCGCTTGATGTACTCGACATGGCCATCGATTGAGGCTATCTGCCCACCTTGATTATGGCGGTCGGTCAGCCCCTCGTTTGGTGTGCTGGCCGCGTTGTCCCAAAACGAGGCTGTTGCCTCGTCGGTTTCCCAGTAGATGACATCATTGCCCTCGAAGCTCGACATTTTGTAGGGCCTGTCTGTCGTGTAACTGGTAACCGATCCGTTCATGACATAGCTGGTGACCTTCTGCTGGCGAGCCCGCCATAGGGCATTGTTGGTATGATCAAGCGGACAGCGATAAACCCCTTTCTGTTTTCCGACGTACTCCCAAAGGAGCCCCTTATCCAACCGGAACCCTTCAATGGAAAAGGGATTGTCTCCGGAATCCATCATCTCGGGTACTCGCATGTAGGCCCATCCGGGTACGAACTTACGCTCCGAGCCCCAAGTGGAGTAAGGGAGGCGGTCGTCGTTGTCATGCGCGTACATTTGGGTCGCAAGCATGATCTGTTTAAGATTGTTGATGCAATCGGTCCGGTGCGCTTGCTCCTTGGCGTTGGAGAGTGCCGGAAGTAGCATGCTGGCCAAGATCGCGATAATGGCGATGACCACCAACAGCTCGATCAGGGTAAACGCCTTCTCCTGGAGCCGTGAGCTCTCTCTATGGGATGGGGATGCCATATAGGTTCACTCCTGTTTTGGGGTTCTGCGACTTAGCGAGGCAGAGTCTCCCGGCCCACCACGGAGTCAAAAGACCCTTTTGGCAGCGTTCACCGTTGGCGGCGTTCACCGCCTTGGTCCCTCCCTCTCCAGCTCACCTCGCTGTTTGAGTCACTCTTCTTCGATCATCCATTTCCGGGGGCCCACTCGAAACATTACCGAAACGTTGGAAACATTACCGAAACGTTGCCGAATGAAGCGCCGCCTAATGGGCTAATGGGCGTCCAATCATCGATTCTGCATTTGTTGCTGATTCAATTGTTGCAATCGCCGCCTTGCGGCCCGGGCGCGCTCTCTTTCCTTGGGGTCACTCGATTCGAGCCCTTCCGCGATTTCTTTCTCCAAGGCGGCCCGGGAATTGCGAATCTGCATTCGCTGCTGAAACTTCAAGCCCTTCTGCTTTTGCATTCGCGTCAATGTTTCAGCGGCTTTCTTGTAATTCTTGTTCTTTAAGGCTTGGCTGGCCTGATTGGCTTGTTTCTTCATTCCCGGCTCCGAAGTATCCTTGAAGGTCTTCTCAAGCTCCGATGCCGCTTCTTCAGAGCTCTTTGGAATCGAAGAACTGCCCGAGTCGCCCCCGCCACAGCCTGCTAATAAAAGGGAAACGGCCGCGGGCAGCACTCCCAGCCATAGGTAGCTAATACGTCTCATAGGTTTTGCTTGGTTGTTTGCGGGTGTTTAACCTTTAAATTACGGGTTTGGGCTTAAGGCTGCAAAAAAACCTTAAGCAGGTCATTTTTAGCCTCCCCATCCCGTTAGCGTCCATCGCTCGAGCCCGGATTGTTCCAGACTCGCCCATTCGAGATACCCCCAGAGGAGCTGAACCCGGAAAGTCGGAAATAATCCTCCCGCTTCATGTATTCCACGTGACCGTCGGCGACACCGACAATACCGCCGTCATTGTGTCGTGGGGTAACCCCCTCATGCGGGAAGCTTGAGGCATCATTGAACCAAAACGGTGTGTTCTCGTCCGCTTCCCAGATCAGAATGTCTTGCGACTCGAAATCGGTGATGTTGTAAGGATTGCTGGTTTTGGAGCCATATCCGATCACCGAGCCGTTCATGATGTAGCTCGTGGCCTTCTGGCGCCGAGCCCGCCAAAGGGCATTATTGGTGAAATCGATCGGACACCGGAAGACCTTGGCGTTCTCGATATATTCCCAGTAGCCTCCTTCCATCACGTTGTAGTATTCATTGTTATCCGGGCTGTGGACGATTCGGGGCGGATCGGATTGGCCGAACTTGGAGATCATGTAGGCCCAATAGCGTTTGAAAGGCGTCTGCCCCCAACCGGCGAATGGCATCTGATCTTCGTTATCGGATGTGTACATGTGTGTCGCCGTCATGATCTGCTTCATGTTGTTCAAGCACTTTGTTCGCTGCGCCCGCCCCTTTGCTTGGGACAACGCCGGAAGCAGCATGCTGGCCAAAATGGCGATGATGGCGATGACAACCAGGAGCTCGATCAACGTGAAGGCCCATCGCCGTCGATTGCCCTCGGCTCGTTTCATTTCCCACGCGAGTGATTTCATAAGCACGTCCCTGCCATTGGTTTAAATGGAATTGTTTCAAGGTTACACAATCATGTCAAAGTAAAAACTTCGTTGCCCATTTGCAATTGGACTTCTCACTGCACAGGGGCAAGAGGGTCGCGGGGTGTGGGAGGGGCGCAGTGTCGAGAGTGGGGGCTGTGGGAATGGTGGAGTGCGGTGCTATTAAGGAAGGGGGACATAAAAGATACAGTGTTTCTGATAATGTGCGGGTCCCTTACCCTCACCCCTTCGAAACTTCGAAAGGGGCGAAGGGACTGGCGGGTTACCGAGCCTCCGAACAACCCAACCAGGGACCATCGGAGCAGCCATGTCAGAGTGAGCTCCCCCTCTCCCTTACGGGAGGGGAGAGGATCGAGGTGAGGGGTTTCCCAATGCTTTTCATTCAAAAAAGGCTTGGCACAGAGGCCCTGGGTTCTCCATGGTCTTCGGTCTGTGTCTTTTTGGTCCGTAGCTGGCTGAAGCCAACAGGAGAGCTTTATGGAGTGGGTTTTCAATCCGGAAATATGGATCAGCTTGGTAACCTTGACGGTGCTTGAGATCGTCTTGGGGATCGACAATGTCGTGTTCATTTCCATTTTGGCCGAAAAGCTACCGGAGTCCGAGCAGAAGAAGGCTCGTCGGGTGGGGTTGGGTCTGGCGGTTGTGACTCGCATCCTATTGCTGTTCAGCCTGACGTGGTTAATGAGCCTCACCAAGCCTCTCTTTTCGATCCCTTCTCTGGGAGTGCTTCCGGAAGCGCATCCGGTCTCGGTTCGTGATCTGATTCTCCTACTGGGAGGACTGTTTCTATTGGGAAAGGCGACTTATGAGATCCATGAAAAGCTGGAAGTCGACGATGGGGCTCGGAGCGGTGGAACGCAGGTCACGTTTTCCGGGGTTATCTTACAGATTATCCTTTTGGATGTGGTGTTTTCTTTGGATTCGGTCATCACCGCGGTCGGGATGGTGAAATACCTTGGCGTCATGGTGGCTGCGGTCATCATTGCGGTCGGCTTGTTGTTGATATTTGCTGAATTGGTCCACGAGGTAATCAGCGACCATCCGACTCTGAAAATGCTCGCGTTGAGCTTCCTGATCTTGATTGGCGTCGCCTTGGTCGCCGAAAGCTTCCATCAAGAGGTCCCGAAGGGGTATATTTATTTTTCGATGGCGTTTGCGGCGGGAGTTGAAACCTTGAATATTAAAATGAGGAAGCGGTATCGGAAGGCGGGTCCGGTCAAGCTCCATCAGCCATACCGGTAATTGCCAATGTCGCAATGCTTTGCGTAAGATTCTTCGTTATGAGCTACGCTAAGAGATTATTGCACACACGCTACCGAGTAAACGACCTCGAACGGACCGTCCAGTTTTATCGGGATGTCCTGGGATTAGAGGAAGTCCGACGGCATAAAAGCCCTCGCGGATCGGAGCTTGCTTTCCTGAAAGCGCCCGATAGCGACGAAGAGATTGAGATCTGCTACTTCCCGGAGAGTGGTCCGGTGGAAGTGCAGCCCGACCTGACTCATTTGGCCTTTGAGGTCGATGACCTGGAAAGCTTTCGCAAGCGAATTGAGTCACTCGGCTACCAATTTTCCGACGGGCCGGAATTGAAAGAGAACGGTGGAGGTTTTGCGTTCATCGATGCCCCGGAGGGGTATGAAATCGAGCTGGTGCAGCAACCGAAAAAGGTGCTCACATAACACCCCTTTCCGCCCCTGGTGAGATTCCGGTTTGAGTTGCCGATTTTAGAGGGGCGGCTCCTCCTACGAGAAAGGCAGGCGGCAAATTCCCGAAAGGCGGTTGCCGTAACCGGATGTGTCTGCCATTCGATTAAAGCGATGACTCATTGGCGACTAGGGCAATATCGATTTGACTTTCCGCGTTCGGCGATCGTGATGGGGATCGTCAACGTCACGCCGGACTCGTTTTTCGACGGGGGCTTGTATCGAAGCACCGGCGTTGCGGTCGAGCATGGAATGCGTCTGGTAGAGCAAGGCGCGGAAATCCTCGATGTCGGGGGTGAATCGACGCGTCCGAATGCGACGCCGGTCTCGGAGGAAGAGGAGCGTCGGCGGGTTATCCCGGTCGTTGCTGAACTGGCTCAAAAGACGGAGTGCCCGATTTCGGTGGATACAATCAAACCGACCGTGGCGCGGGAGGCCGTGGAGTCGGGAGCAAGCATTGTCAACGATGTCGGAGCCAACCGGGAAGAGTCTTCGATGTGGGAGCTGATAGCCGAAAGTGGGGCAGGTTATGTCTTGATGCATATGCAAGGCACGCCGCAGACGATGCAGGCCAATCCGGTCTATTCCGATGTGGTGCGGGAAGTTGAACGGTTTTTCAGCGAGCGTCTGGCGCGTATGGAAAGCTGTGGGGTTGATTCGAAGCAAGTGGTGCTGGATGTCGGGATCGGATTCGGGAAGCAGCTTGAGCATAACTTGAAATTATTGGCCAAGCTGGGAGATTTTAATCGGCTTGGCCGCCCGTTGTTGCTGGGTGTTTCGCGTAAGTCCTTTCTTGGTAAGTTGTTAGGGGGCGAGGCGATGGAGCGCTTGCCCGGGTCGCTTGCCTGCGCGTGCTGGGCATGGGAACAGGGCGTGCGAATTATCCGTGCCCATGATGTGGCGGCAACAGTGCAAGCGTTGCGAGCACGCGAGGCGATCGCGGAATATCAAGGCAGTTAATGGAGTGGACATGGCAGAATATCTGGCGCGGCGGCGTCGAAATCCTCATTCTCTCGGTGGGGGTCTATTATGTCTATATCTTTGTCCGGGGCACGCGAGGGGCACCGGTTGTGACGGGATTTGTCATATTGCTGCTCGCCTTGAAGCTGGTCTCGAGTCTCCTTGACCTGGAAGTGGTCAACCTCTTGCTTGGAACCTTCTCGACCTTCTTTCTCCCGGTTGCGATCCTGGTTCTCTTCCAGCCCGAATTAAGGCGAATGCTGGCGGAAGTCGGGAACCTCCCGCTGCTAAACACCTCACGCCAGGAGCGTGAGATTGTCGAGGTCGTGGTCCAAACGGCTGAGCGATTGTCCGAAGTCCATATCGGCGCGCTGATCGCTTTCGAGCGATCGATTCAGCTCCAGGATGCGGTCGAATCCGGTGTCGTGGTGGATTGCGAGGCAACGCCCGAAATGCTTGAAACCATCTTTTATCCCAATAATGCCGTCCATGATGGCGGGGTCATCCTGAAGGGTGACCGAATCGCCTTCGCGGCGTGTATCTTCCCGCTCTCTCAGCGCCAGGACCTCCATCCTTCACTTGGCACACGGCATCGAGCGGCAATCGGGCTGAGTGAGGAAACAGACAGCGTGGTGGCCGTGGTCTCCGAAGAGACCGGCTCGATCTCGTATGCCTTCAAAGGTCAGCTTGTTCGTGGCGTGACCGGTGAGGAGCTGCGCGACTTCCTGACCTCGGTTTTCATTAAACGGCCCCCCTCACTCGGTTTTATGCAGCGATTTCGTTATCTATTCCAGAGACGCCGTCAAAGAGCGGGGATGTCAACGAAGCAACAGGCGTGAGCCTTCCCGGCTATGGCTTTGAAAGAGTATCTCTTCCACAATTTTTGGGCCAAATTGCTCTCGGTCCTGTTCGCGACCCTTCTCTGGCTGGTGCTGAGCTTTGGCCAGGGAGAAGGGCTGAACGGTAACGGCGTTTGGCTGCGATCTTCGCATGAAAAAGTCTTTGCGAATCTCCCCGTTCACGTTTTACGGAGATCCCCTGACGGTTCCAATCGAAGATTCGTGCTTGACCCCACGACTGTAACCATTACAATCAAAGGATCGGCAATGGTCCTGAACGATATCCAAGTGGGTGACATTAAGCCGTTTGTCAATCTTGCCGAGCGGGCTCGAACGAAGACGTCAGAGAGTAAGCAATCAGCGAGCACGACGAATCAGGTTTATGTCTACCTTCCGCCTACGGTGAGCTCGGTGAGCATGAAGGTCGAGCCGCCGTCAGTTACTGTGCGGCGACCGGACACAGATTAGGGGGCGGTAAATGGGGAATCGGTTAGCGACGTTGCGAAGTTGGCATGCATGGAAGCTGGAGGTTTAGATGAGCAACCCGGAGAAGATTTTTGGTACCGACGGTGTACGTGGCACGGCGAATATTGAGCCGGTCACGGCCGAGACTGCGTTGAAGCTTGGTCGCGCGGCCGGCCATGTGTTCCGGCAATTGGAAAGCCAGCCTCGCGGGCGCGACCGGCACAAGATCGTGATCGGCAAGGACACACGCCGTTCCGGCTACATGCTCGAGAATGGGATTACTGCCGGGATCCTCTCGACGGGGGTTGATGTGCTGTTAATAGGCCCCTTACCGACTCCCGGGGTGGCTTATATCACTCGTAGCCTGCGGGCGGATGCCGGGATTGTCATCACCGCTTCCCATAATCCCTATCAAGACAATGGGATCAAGTTTTTCCGGGCCGATGGCTACAAGCTCGATGACGAGATCGAACGGCGCGTCGAGGAGCTCGTCTTCAGTGGTAAAGTCGATGAGATTCGCCCCACAGCGGACCAGATCGGTCGGGCGGTGCGAATTGACGATGCACTGGGCCGGTATATTGAGTTTGCGAAAGCGTCGTTCCCGCGCCGCCTGACGCTTGAGGGGATGCGGATTGCTGTGGATTGCGCCCATGGCGCATCGTATAAGTCAACGCCATGTGTGCTTCGAGAGCTCGGTGCCGAGGTGGTCGTCTCTGGGAATCAGCCGAACGGCTTTAATATCAACGACGAATGCGGCTCGATGCACCCGGAGCGGATTGCCAGGTTGGTTCGGGATTACCGGGCTGATTTGGGGATTTCGCACGACGGTGACGGTGACCGTGTATTGCTTTGTGATGAGCGCGGCACACTGTTTGATGGGGACGACATCATGGCTGTGGGTGGCCTCGCGCTGCTGGAGTCGGGTCAACTGAAGGCGAACACGCTGGTTTCGACGATCATGAGCAATGCCGGCTTGGATGCCGCTATTGAAGCGGCCGGGGGACGAGTCGTGCGGGTTCCGGTCGGCGATAAGCATGTCATTGATGAAATGCTTCGAAGTGGGTATAACTTCGGTGGAGAGCAGAGCGGGCATATCCTATTCGGCGATCATGTGACGACCGGAGATGGCCTCGTCGCGGCCCTGCAAGTGCTCTGCTTGATGAAGAGCCAAGGCAAAACGCTCTCGCAATTAACCCGCCAGTGGAAGCGTTTTCCCCAATACGTGAAGAATATCCGGGTCCGGGAAAAACGGCCATTCGAGGAGCTGGACGGCGTTATGGAGCTCGTCGGTGAAGCCGAGGCGGAGGTCAAGCCGGCCGGAGGACGGGTGTTGTTGCGTTATTCCGGTACCGAGCCGAAAGCGAGATTGCTTCTCGAGGGGCCCGATCCGGATGTGCTCCAACGCTGGTCGGACCGGATTTCGTCGTCGATTAACGACTTAATCGGACAAGATTAGCGAGGCAGAGCCTCCAACCTTGGGTGGGACGTCCGGGAGAACGTGGCTATCAAGGAGGTGGGCCCATTCGTTTCTCCCTAACGCTCCAGCATTCGGCGTGGGAGATGGCCGATGACTTGTCCGGGAAGGCGTGTGTCCAATGAGCTCGGAGCCGGAATGCCCGGCTCGGTATGTCCGTCAACAAAGAGCACGTCGGCTTTGCGGGCATGCCGGAAATGGGTTGTCGGCTCGGTTGCGTTGATGTAATAAAATTCTTCGAGCATTGGCTGATCAGGTGAGGCGGGCGGCTGGAAGGTGTTGACTTGGGCCGCGTCCGCGAGCGTCGCGAGCTCGGAAGGCCGTTTGACACCGGTCATCGAAATGGGCGGTTGGGATGGGGGCGGTGAGAGATGCTTATTGTAGCCGTATCCATAAGCTCGGCCGGAGGCTTTCAATTTGAAGGATTGGATCGCGTATTCCAGAGCGGGGCAGGTTTCGACTCCCCTGCCTTGCAGGTAAGGATAAAGCGCCCCTTGGCTTGCATCGAAGCGTCGATCGCCTTCTCTCCCATCTTCCAGCCGGCCGAACCAATAAAGTGTGCCATTGTTGGCCCGGCCTTGCCGATAGCGGAAGGTCCGACCGTCGTTGTCGGACCAATACATCTCCATTGCCAGCCCGAGCTGACGCAAATTGTTCAAACAGTAAATCCGGTTGGCGGCTTGTCGGCTTTGGGCAAGACTCGTGGCGAGCAGGGTTGCAAGGAGACCGACAATAGCAATGACGGTAAGAAGCTCGAGCAGGGTGAAGGCAGTCATCCCGCGGATTGGCCGCTTTTCCTTCTTATCCATTGGCATCACTTGCCGACTGAGCGCGGACCCGATAAAAGGCCTTCTTCTCTTGAGGCGGAGCCGAATCGACGAGCGTAAGCCGATCGCCATTTCCCTTTCGTCCCTTGACAATAGTCTGCCATTGTCGGAGTGCGAGGGAACGTTCGAGGGAATATTCCCGGTTGGCTTGGCTCAGCAAGGTAACCTCCCAATTATCGTTGACGAATTTCCCGGAAATGATCCGGACCGGCGGATTGCCATATTCGACGACCACGTTATCAATAATGCCGTCGATCTGAAATGCGCCCTTTGGGGTGCCATCGTGATAGCTCGAGATCGAGAAGGCATCCACCTCGAAATCAGAAAAATCGCTGTCGGCTTTGATTTGGGGGTTTTTAATCGGGCCGAACGGCTCGCCTTCCTGCTCCATTGTCGCTCGCAGTGTTTGATCCGAGGCAATGTAACGGAGGCTTATATGATACTCCTCGCCCACTGTCAGAGGCAATGGGAAGTTGAAGGTTGTCGCAAACCGACTCTCGCTTGAAACGATCGCTGGAGAAATGGTTGCCCCGAATCCGGTATCCGGGAAGTAGTCCCACTCAACCAGGTTGGGTGAATCACTCCCGGTATCCCGATGAAAATCGCTTCCCGTGGCTTGCGACAGGTTGAGCAAGCCGACTGCGATCTCAAAGGCATAGCCGCTCCCGGCCTCGAAGTCGATTTCCTGTCCGGTCAGCCGGATATCGAAGGCGATACGAAAATGATCGTTTTTTGAAAGCGATACAGGGAGCTTTCGGTAAAAGAAGCTGTTCGGCTCCTCGGTATTCCAGGTCACATGAAGATGCTCGCCACCCTGGTCCCATTCAAAAAGGCTTGCCGTGCCGGTAACTTGCCACCCACGATCGAATGGATCGCTGGCAAACGACTCGGTGAAGCCGGCCGCTTCGGCCTTCCCTGCGGCGATCGAGATCAACAAGCCGCCAATCAGCAGGCATTGCCGGTAACGGATACGTCGGAAGACCCGCCAACCGCCAATCAACCCTGCAGCCAGCATCGCCAGAATGAGTGGATCCGCCTCCGGAACGCTTGCGAACGCATCGATTTCCGAGTGGCCCGAGGCAACCTCCACCCGAACATACTGAACTTGATCGAGCGGGACCTGTTGGTCGCTACCGTCGTGGGCCCAGGCCAAATCGAACCCGGTGCCGCCGCCGGAACCGCCGTAGGAAGCCCGGATTTCCGATAGGCCAAGCCCGGCGAAGTCCGAACCTGACAATGATGGGTCGACCGGTTTTTGGAAATCGCCCGCGCCATCGGTCGGATAGAGACCGTCGACCGTCGGGGCAAAGCCGGGATGGAGCTCGTAATAAGTCTCATTGTCTTGGCTTACCAAGACACGGGTCTCTCCGGTGTTGTTGCCGAAAAGGCTGCCATCCGTAATGCCACCTCCGGAAAAATTGCCGTTGGTGATGGTGAAGCCGCTGTTGCCGAAAATGATGAAGTCGATGCCATAAGGATGCGTCGGGGCGTCCGTAATCGGGGAGTCGAAACGCACGGTTAATGTCCCGTTTTCGCCGACCGAGAGCAATTGTTGTTTCGTGAAAGGAGGGGAAAATGGCGTGACAGGACCTCCGAACGAGCCGGGGTTTTCTCGGGACGGGGCTCCAATGACCGCGTCGGTATCGGTAAAGCCTTCGCCGGTCTCAAAGTCGGTCGCAATCCCGGATCCGGGTTGATAGTCAATAACGGAATCGGCAAAGCGAGCGACTGCTTGATCGGCAAGCCCAACGCCGAAAAGGAGGACTGTCAGGACGATAAAATGGATGTTTGCTGATTTCATTGCGTTCGCTAAATCGGTCTCCTGACTCCGAGCTTCAAGCCGTGCTCCCGCCTTCCCAGGATGTTCCCAGTGGCCTTTGGGGAGCTTGTCACCCGTCACAGTGGCGCTACCGTCCTCGACTCTCACGAGGTTCCCGGCATTTAACGATCGATTCGCGGATCTTGTAGATCGCACGATATCAAAGATCTGCACTCTTTAAATCAGAGCACGCTCGAGGACGCAAGCAATTTTTTGCGGCCAAAATCGATTGCAAAGCTCGTTCTCACAGCCAAGATTGGTAGTGTGAAAGGCCGTAAACCGCAACCCCGAAAGCGTCCGAGCAGCCAAGCGGCAGGCGTGTCTTCGCGGCAGGCACTGATGGTCATTGATAGCCAACCGATCCGGGATAAAGCGAGGCAAGAGTACCATCGGCTTGCGGAGGAGACGGAGCAGGTACGTGAGCAGCTTGAGCAATTTCGAAAGCGGGATAAGCCGAATTACGAGCAATGGTACTATTCCCGGTTTCGAGAGTTGATTTCCGAGGTACGGGCTGCCCGGCAAAAGTGCGAGGAGAAAGAACAAATGCTCTTGGACATCCAATCCGAGATGATTTTTGGGGGAGCGGATGCGTTCGAGGCCTATGAGCGGGTGACCGAGCGCTACGAGAGTGCGAAGGCGGTGGATCCTCGGGATGCGGACGAGGACGATGAGCACGATGAGGAGGAGGAAGGGGAACCGGATTTTGAGTTCGGGAAAGAAAAGGGGGAAGAGCAGCGGCGAGGGGGGGAAGAGCAGCGGCGAGGCTGGGAATGGAATGGCGGCAGTCGCGAGCGCGAGGAAGATGATTGGCGTAACGCGGGATCGTCCAAAGCGACGGCAAAAAAGAGTGTCACTGCTCATGTCAAGGAGCTCTATCGCGCTCTTGTGCGGCGCTTACATCCGGACAAGCAGCGGGAGAAGATGACCCGGCAGAAGCTTGAGCGGTGGTATCAGGTGCAAGCGGCCTACGAGAAAAACGACTCGGAACAGCTTGAGATCTTGTTATCGCTTTGCGAGATCGAGGACGAGGAGACGAGTGAGCGCACGACCGTTTCATTGGTTTTTCGAGTGACGGAAGAGATGAAGACAACGCTGCGTCAGCTAAAAACGCAGCTTTCCTCCTGTAAACGCGATCCTGCTTGGAATTTCTCCAAGCGCAAGGATTTGACCCGACTCGAAACGACCGTCCGATACGCGTTGGAAGACGAGCTGGAGGAATGGCAGGAAAAGTTGAGCTCGATGGAGCATCAGCTCAATCGACTCAAGGGGGGTGGAATGCGGCTCTCGATGCGACGACGGCGTGCCGGTATTTGAGCTGCCAGCCTGCTGCCTGGTGCATCAACACGTGCTCCATCCTGCTCCATCCACTTGCACTTCACTCGAAGGGGCTGATAAGAATAGCCACTATGGCGGAATATTGGCTGGTGAAACAAGAGCCGTCCGATTACTCGTGGAGTGACTTTGTGAGCGAGGGGGGCTGCATGTGGGACGGCGTGCGCAATTATCAGGCGCGAAATCACTTGCGGTCGATGCACCAAGGTGACCTTGTCTTATTTTACCATAGTGTCCGTGAGAAAAAGGTGGTCGGTATTGCGAAAGTCTCCAAGGAAGCGTATCCGGATCCGACAGCGACCGAGGGCGATTGGAGCGTGGTGGAGCTGATACCGGTCAAGCCATTGGCGAAGCCTGTTGAGCTGAGCCGAATCAAAGAAGACCCGGTGCTGAGCGATATGCCCTTGGTTCGACAATCCCGGTTGTCCGTCAGTCCGATAACCGATAACCAATTTCAACGCGTGCTTGCTCTCGGCGAGACAAGCCTTTAAGGCGCTCAAATCGGCCAGGAATTTTGAAAGCCGAGGACTCCAGCCAAGCGAAGCGTTCGGGGCAAAGGAACCGACCGGATCCGGCGGTCACAAAAGCCTTGCGTCGGGCGTATCTCCTCTTGCGAAAGCAACAAGGTCACCAACAATGGTGGCCTGGCGAGACCCGATTCGAGGTCTGCGTCGGCGCGATCTTAACTCAAAACACAAGTTGGAAGAATGTCGAGCGGGCGATTGCCAACCTGAAGCACGCGAGTGCCCTCGAGCCGGAACGACTGTCTCGGTTGCCCCGCTCCGAGCTGTGCGAGCTGATTCGGCCGGCCGGCTACTTCAATGTGAAGGCCGATCGGCTTCGCTCCTTCCTCCAAATGTTAAACCGCGACTTCAATGGCGACATCGACGCGATGTTGGCAGGCCCCACCGCGACGGTCCGTGAGCGTCTGTTGAGCATTTCCGGGATCGGACCCGAAACCGCCGACAGCATGCTCCTTTATGCCGGCCATCATCATAGCTTTGTCATCGATGCTTATACCAAGCGCATCTTCACCCGGCACGGATGGTGTCATCCCAATGCGGATTACGAGACCCTTCAAAGGCTTTGCGAGCAATCGTTAAGCCAAAAGTCCGGGGCGAAGCAACTCGACTACTGGCAAGATTATCACGCGCAGCTCGTGGTGGTCGGCAAAGACTATTGCCGTCCGAAACAGCCGTTGTGTGAGCAGTGCCCCTTGAGCTCGTTATTGCCTTAAACAGGGCGAGGTCCGCTTGAAGAAAGCGGTGACTGGCCCCGTGAAATAGTGTCTGCCGTCGATTGATTCGGGGAGTAGAGGACCGGCAGACCCGGTGGTCGAAGCCAGACAAGTTGGCGCTTATGGGGCACAGCCAATGGAGGCTTGATCGGGGCGTTACGGCGTTCCATCTTGCATTGGAAATAAGGAGTTCGGCCTATGAGCAAAACGAGTCGACCCGTGAACTGGTGGGGCATCGGCGTTACGGCCGGGCTGATGGCCTTGGCGGGTTGCCAGAAAGCCGAGAAGACGGGTGTCAGCTCGAATTCGGCGACAAATCAGACGGTATCGGCCAAACAGGCGGACCCCGGTCCAAAAGCAGGAGGTGATAGCATGGCACTGACGCTTGAAAGTTCGGCGTTCGATTCCAACCAAGCGATTCCCAAGGCTTATTCCGGAGATGGCAAGGATATTTCGCCACCGCTAAGCTGGTCTGGCATACCGGAAGGTGCCAAGGAGCTGGCGTTGATTTGTGATGATCCGGACGCGCCCATGGAGGAACCTTTTGTGCATTGGGTGCTGTACAAAATCCCCGCAGGGACAGTCAAGCTCCCTGAAGGGCTGCCGACCCAGGCGTCGCTCCAGACACCCCAGGGTGCGCGGCAAGGTCGCAATACGTTTGGCAATATCGGTTACGGGGGGCCTGCGCCGCCAAAAGGCCACGGCCTCCATCACTACCATTTCAAGCTGTATGCCCTCGATAGTGAGCTCGACCTCGAGGCGGGGGCTACCAAGAAGGCGCTGCTTGATGCGATGCAAGGACACATCATAGCGCAGACGGAGCTGGTCGGGAC
>JAHEOI010000210.1 GCA_018610125.1 Verrucomicrobiota bacterium | reverse complement strand
GTTACCAATGGCAAAGTCAAGGGGTATCAGGTGCGCTTCGAAGTGCCAGAGGCCTTGAAGAGCGACGGTCAAAAGCTCCTTTTCGAAGGCCGGCTCGATCCGAAACGTGATGTGATTGAAGGCAACGTGACCATTTCCGGCAACGGGGAAGAGAAAACCCTCGATTGGAAGGCGGTTCGTGCCAATCCGTTGGAGGATGGATGAGAGGTAAATGCTCGGCGGGGGGAGAGAGAGGTGGCAAGAAAAAGCGGTGACGAGTCACACGCACTCCACAAGCCGGCGCGCGTAACGGGCTGCTGTGGCTCGGGACAGTGAGTCTGCCATCGATTGATTCGGGGAGTAGAGGAATCGGCAGACCCGGCGGTCAAAGGCACACAAGCAGTAAGGACTGCAGCGGCTGGCAGTCCTTACCTAACTGCGTGCCTCCTAAGATAGACAAGGCGGCGCACAACTTCTCTCCTACCTGGATGTCCGTGCCGCGGTCCCTGCCGTGCTTGAGCGATTATTCGCTGGGGGCTCCTGCCGGCGCTTGGGCCTGTTTGGTTTCGGGCGCCTTTGATTTGTTTGGTTTGGCAGTCTTCAAAAACCGATAGAAGTCACTGTCTGTCGAAAAGATCAGCCGGTCTTTTTCGCTTAGAGTCTGCGTATAGGTTTCCAGCGTCTTGTCGAACTCGTAAAACTCCCTTGAAGACTCGCTCTGGTCATAGGCCTTGGCATAAATCTCGGCGGCGCGTGCATCCGCTTTGCCGCGAATCTCTTTGACCTTCCGTGAGGCTTCGGACTTGATCTCTTGTAATTGACGCTCGGTGTCACCGCGAATCTCGGCCGCTTTGCCTTCGCCTCGAGAGCGGAGCAATTGCGCGACCATTTGGCGCTCGGAGCGCATGCGGTCAAAGATATTTTGCTGAATATCCGAGCCATAATTGATACGCTTAAATCGGAAGTCGAGAAGCTCGATTCCGAGCTCTGAGAGCCTTTGCGTCGCTGATTTTTCCACTTGGGTGGCGATCTTATCTCGACCGATCTTAAACTCTTCGAGCACATCGACTTTTCTTCCCAGCTTTTCTTGGATATTGATATCTTTGACATCCACATCGGCGTCGATATTCAGCTTGAACTCGTCGGATCGCTTGGCTTCTCGCTCTTGCGAACGGATGATTTCCACAAGTTTATGATCGGCGACCGCTGTCCGAGCGGCACTGTTTAGGATGCCATCCAGGCGCTCTTGGGCGCCTTGCTCATTGATCACGGATTGGTAAAACTGGACCGGGTCTTCGATGCGCCACCGGGCAAAGGTATCGATTTCGATATACCGTTCATCCGCCGTCATGACACGATTTCGTTCTCCGTCCCAGTCGAGGAATCGTTTTTCGAACAGGCGAACCTGCTGGATGACGGGGATTTTGAAGTTGAGCCCCGGTTCCGTGATCGGCTCGCCGACCGGGTCGCCAAACTGTGTGACGAAGGCCTGAGATTTCTCGTCGACGACAAACATGCCGTTATACGCGACAATGCCGGCAACGACCAGAATGATGAGAATAAGAATTGAAAATCGCATATTATTTAATTTTGTCGGAATTGAGGTTCAGCGTGGGAAGGAGGCTTGGAGTGGCCTCATCAAGGATGACTTTGCTGCCGACGGTCCCCAGGACTTCCTGCATCGTTTCGAGATAGAGACGGGTGCGGGTGACCTCGGGGTGCTTGGCATACTCGGTAAATACGGCATTAAACCGGTTGGCCGCTCCTAAAGCCTCGTTGACGCGTTGGGCTTCGTAGCCACGAGCCTCCTGGATCATTTGCTTGGCTTGGCCCTTCGCTTTGGGGATCACCTTGTTTTGATCGCGGTAAGCCTCGTTGATAACCTGCTCGGCCTCTTGCTGGGCCTGGTTGACCGCCTCAAAGGCATCCACGACAGCGTCGGGTGGGTTGACATCTTGAGGCTGAACCGAGGTGATCTCAATCCCCATGCTATAATCGTCCACGAGCTCTTGGAGCTGATCCTCGGCCTTCTCGGCGATCTCCTGCCTCCCTCGGGTTCTGACCTCACTTACGGTGCGGTCGCCGACAATTTTACGCATGACCGATTCATTTAGATCACGGAACGTTTGTTCGGGGCTTCGCACTTTAAAGAGGTAGTTGTAAGGGTCATCGATGGTGTAAAGCGTCGCCCACTCAACGTTGGCGATGGCAAGGTCGCCCGACACCATGATCGATTCATCCTTCACTCGCTGCCGCTGTTGCATCTGCGGCTGCCTGCGGTAGCCAAATTGTTGAGTCCACTCGCGCGTGACAGCGACTTTGTAGACCTTATCGGCACCGAATGGGAGCTTGAAGTGGAGCCCCGGTCCGGTGTCCTTGTAGTGGTCGCCGAATCGTAAGACGACGGCCTTTTGGTCTGTATCGACCGTGTACCAACAACTCATAGCCAGCGTGATCACGATTACGAGGCCGATCAGTATGAGTGCCAGTTTGATCAGTGGTCCCGCGTTGCGACGGAGCTGAGCAAGCTGGGCTTCAAAATCATCTGGGAAGTTCGCCATATAATGCCTATCTTGTCTTTGCCTTCATTTGCCTTCCGGTCAGAGAGCGATCGCCCAGGTTTGATCTTGAGGCGAGCGCCTGCCTTTTTGGCATATCCGCCACTTTAACGGTTTTCGGAGTCCATGCCAACCACAATTGCTAGCGAGGCGTTTTGCTTTAAGCTCTCGACGAGTAATCGAGCGCGCGCGTTAAGGCGACAAATTGGTCCAGGGACAGCGATTCTGCTCGTGCCTGACGGGACAAGGTCAATTGAGAAAACGCGGCTTCCAATTGGTCGCCGGGCCAGTCTTCCTTGAGCAGCTTCAACATCGTCTTGCGTCGCTGGGAAAAGGCGCGTCGCACAATCTGCGTGAAGCTCGGGAGCTCGCTTAGCTCGACGACCGATGGGGATCTGAGATCGAGCCGGACGCATGCCGATTCGACATCCGGCTCGGGGAAGAAGCAGCCGGCCGGGACTTTAAAGCTTTGGATTAACCGGTAACGGGCTTGGACTAGCAGAGTCAAGAGTCCGTAATCTTTGGTGTTTGGCTTTGCCTGGAGGCGTTGAGCGACTTCCCATTGGAGAGTCGCCACAATGCGTTTCGGTGGTAAGGGCATTTGAGCCAATTCGACAAGGATGGGCGAGGCCACAGAATAAGGGAGATTGGAGACCATTTTCCAGTCGCTCCAATCTTCGGCGTGAGCTTGCTTTAGAAAGTGGAGTGCGTCGCGGTATTCGACCGTGAGATTGTCGGGGCTTCCGAGGCGGTCTTGGAGTATTTCACGGAACCGACGGTCTTTTTCGAGGATGAGGAGCTGTCGGCAATGGGGGAGCAGGTGTTCGGTGAGCGGTCCCAGCCCGGGCCCGACCTCGAGGACCGAGTCGGTCGGGAGAAGCTCGGCAGCGTTGACAAGGCGTGTCAACTGATTCCGATCATGCATGAAGTTTTGGCCCAACGATTTGGTAAGGCGGAGGTCATAGGCATTCAGAAGCCTTCGGATTTCCGAGAAGGTCATGAGGGAGAGGCTGAGCTGAGGTGGCGTGAAAGCTCGGTGACTGTGGCGGTCAATTGTTTTCGGGAAATGGTGAGGGGAGGAGTGAAGGCCAGGACGTTTGGCGGATCGCCCTCCGGGAGCAAGATGTAGCCGGCATTAAGGAGCTCCTTGACCAATCGGACAACGATGTCGGACGCCGGCGAGCCGTCCGGTCGATTAATTTTCAATCCGGCCATCAGCCCGAGCGCTTGGCAGGAAAGCTGAAAATGCCGCTCATTTTGACAAAGCTGCTCAAGCTCTTGCTTAAGATGATCGCCGGTTTGCGCGGCATGATCGATCAGACTGCGTGTTTCAAGCTCGGAGATCTGTGCCAACGCCATGGCACACCCGACCGGGTGGCCCAAAAAGGTACTGGTATGGATTGCCTCGCCATCCGATTTCGGCCAAGCGGTATCCATGACTTCCGCACGCCCGACGCATGCCGAGAGCGGAAAGCCTCCGGTCAACGCCTTGCCCAAGCAGATTAAATCCGGAACCACCGCGCTATGCTCGCAACCGAGCCATGCGCCAGTGCGGCCGAAACCGGTGTAAACCTCGTCTACGATCAATAAGTTTCCGAATTGGTTGCAGAGGCTGCGCAACAAGGAGAGAAATCCGGAAGAAGGGACACGGATTCCACCACGCCCTTGAACCGGCTCGACCAGGATCGCCCCGATTGGATTGCGACGCAGCAGTGCGGTGATTCGTGTCTCCAATTGCTGCAGTTGGGCTTGCTCTTCTTTGTGGGAGTCCTCGGCGGTTGGAAACGGGACGAAGTGGGCAAACTCTTTAAGCTGCGGCTGAAACGGACCTCGGAAATGGGAGCGATAAGTGGCGTTCAAGCTCCCGTATCCCAAGCCGTGGTAGGCCCCCTCAAAAGCGAGAATTTCCGGTCGGTTGGTGGCCAGCATGGCCGTCTTGAGAGCGGCCTCAACCGCCTCAAAGCCGGAATTGGTCAAGATTGTCTTTCCGGTCTCCGCGCCATCCCGGCTCCATCGCTCGAATGTCATGCGGCTCAAGGTCTCAAGGAGCTCCGCCTTCAATGGGTGCGGGTGGACATCGCCCATCGCGTGCAACAGGCGTCCCATCTGCCTTTGACCCGCCTTGACGACGCGGGGATT
>JAHEOI010000209.1 GCA_018610125.1 Verrucomicrobiota bacterium | reverse complement strand
TGATTGTTATAGCTAAGCGATCTCGAGCCCAAGGCGTCGGTGACATTGGTCATCTGCCCGAGCCGGTCGTATTCATAGGTAACGATGTCTCCGTCCGGTCGCTCCATCTCGGTGCGCCGCCCGCTGTAATCGTAGGCGAATTCGGTCACCTCGCTGAGGGCGTTGGTCACGCTCTCCAGCCGGCCTGACGCGGTATACCCCATGCTCGTGACTTCATTCACGGCATTGGTGACTGAAATCAACTGCCGGGCATTGTCGTAGCCAAAATAGGTCCAATTCCCTAGACGATCGCGTGAGGCGGTGCGGTCCAGGTTGGTGTACTGGTAGGCGATGTAGCTCCCGTCGGGAAAATCAACCCGCGTCAGGCGCTGGAGATCGTCCCAGGTGAAGGTCCGTTTGAGCCCACGGTAATCCGTATAGGTCCGGATATTACCCTCCAGATAGGTAAAGGACTCCGATCGCGAGACCGGGCTGTCACTGATGCCGCTCAAAAAGCCGTCGGTCCCGTAGGAATAGGTCCGTGTTAGGACGGTTGGCCAGTCCACTGAGCTTAACCGGCCGCTGCTGTAATTGAACGTAGTCGTCTCCCCATTTACCCCGTCCTCATACTGGGTGACCGTCTTGACGGCATGTGGAAGGCTGCTGTGGTAGGTGAGCTTTTTGTGGAGATTGCCATCGGCTCCCCAGATTTCCTTAAGCTTCTTCCCTGAGCTGTCATAAACGAATTCATTGGTCCGAATCGTCGATCCGTCACCGTAGGTGGTGATGATCTTCTCTGGCCGGTCATATTGATTGCGCTCGTACCGAGTGTACTGAGTTGAATCCTCCGGTAGGACCCTGGCGACAAACAGCGGGACCGAATTCGTTCCCTCCTCGGCATGGTAATAGGGAAGATCCTTGCCGGCATAGTCAAACCACGTCTTTTGACCGTCCATGCTCCCGTCAGGGCTTGGCGCCCGTTCCAGGTTGATGGTCATGCTGACTTTACTGGTATCATCTCCTCGGTAGAGCCAATGGCGACGCCGTGCGAGCTTGTAATCGGCCAGGGTCAGGTCCACCGGATCCTCGCTTGATCGAAATTGGGAAGAGAGCGCTTCATACCGATCCGGCCCCCAGTAAAAACTGTTCTTGATATGCAGGTCCGAGTTGCTTAGCCCGTTGGAATAAGGAGACGTGTCGGGCACCTCAGAAGAGGGATAAGAGCTCGATAGAAACGCCACCTGTTGGGCAGTCGTCAGGTACGCGGAATTGTTGCGGTAGAGATAAAGCTGCTTGTCGCCGTCGGGCCCGGTAATCAGCATCGCCCGATTGACCTCGTTATCGCCGTCGAGGCCCAGATCGACCAGGACATCAAAGGTCGTGGCACCATAGGGGGTGGTCATCTGTGTCATGACGCCACTCCCATTGTAGGTGAAGGAGCTTGTCAGACCTTCAGCGTCAGTAATGCCGTCCAGGTGGCCATTGGTATCGTAGGTCAGGCTCGCCGTCCGACTGTAAGGGTCCTCAACCTCGGTGATCTTGTGGGGGTGGCTTGTGTCGGTGTAGGACAGGGTGATCGACTTGCCATCGGGATCGGTAATCGAGGTCAAGTGGACCACATCGCTTACAACGCTGTAATTAAACTGGGTCGTTCGATCGCGCTTGTCCTTCTTCTCGGTCAGGAAATAATACTCAATCCCCGTATCGGTCGTGTAACTGTAACCATAGACATTCTCGCTACCCCCCGGAAAATCGATGACGTAGTCCCCGCCGCTTTGGGACATCTGGCTGCCGGTGATGTATTCCTTGGTGCTCCCGTCGGGGTTATAGACGCGCTTGCCACCCCCGGGAACACGGAGTATGGCCTCATTCGGACTGTTGGGATCGACCTTGACGTAGGAGCGCCACGAGCATTCCCAGTTCTTGCCGAGGCCAAAGGAATAGGGATTCTGATGCATGTTCCGGTGTTTGTAGCGGGCTGTAAAGGCAATTTCTTGTCCCGTTGAGCTTGTGTAAAAAACCGGGCGATCCACGGCCCAAAGCGTGATAAACGGCTCAGAGATCCCCCAGCGCGGCATTCCGGAGAGCATCCGAATGCCGTCAGCCGCTCGATGGACCTTGTCGGGACCACCCAAGGTTCCACACCCATCGCATCCTGCGGATCCAGGTCCGCCGCCACCGGGAATGGCCGGCCCGCCACCACCGCTCACATTGCTACCAGTAACACTCCCGGGCTGGCATCCTCGACAATCCTTGGTGGTATTCGGGTTGTGGGTGCTTGCCGGTGATCGCTTATTGTAGTTACGATTACCAGCAATCTCATCGTCCCCGCACGGTTGATCATCGGAATCCGTAAAGTTTGATGGAAAGCCCTTGCCAAAGATTCGGCCGGCCTCACCTTGGGTTAGCGCTCGCCATTCCGAAGGCAGTTGACTGGACTGAACCAGGAAATTGCCGCTGGCTTCGGCCTGAACGACATCCTTGGCCAACCACCGAGGCCGGCCAAAGGTCGGATCAATGACGTGAAAATAACCGTCGTCCTCATCGGTAATCGCTGCATAATGATTCTGTTTCCAATGAACCACCGACGGTATGACGATGGTCGTATCCCCGGCCGGTCGGCGCACCGGCTCAACACCGATGTCATACTCTCGGGAGAGCTCGTGCAACTGTGCCATTGAAAAACCTGTCGGCGGCGACTTCACCCTAAAGAGATCATAAATGTTAACCTCCTGCCTCAACCCTAAAGCCCGTGCGACATACCCCAATGCGTAAGTGCCGCATCGGTAAGCGAGGCCCGGGTCGAATTTCATCACCTTGATGCCTTCGCGAGTCGCATCAAAGCGCTGCTGAAGGGGTCCCCTGTCGAGCTTGCGATCACCGATCTCCGTTAATAGCGCCTCCAAGGTTCTCAACCGCCCGAGGCTTGCCAATAGGCGCGTCCAATGGGCAAGGGTCTGATCGGCCACCCGCTTTCCGGGCCCGGCTTGCTCCCCTCTCAAATCCTGCCATGCTTCTTCCCAATGCCTTAAGGCTAGCGTGTACCGACCATGCTCGCGGTAATATCGGGCAAGATTGGA
>JAHEOI010000208.1 GCA_018610125.1 Verrucomicrobiota bacterium | reverse complement strand
TCTAATGTCTACGCCACGTGGACGAAAAAGAAGGACGTGCTCGACGTGCGTTTGCAGGGCCAGCCGGTCATCAATGCCCACATCCGCAGGGTGGCGGCGCCTGAGGCAGTCCTGGTGAACGGCACAACAAAACAGGTGCCTTACGACAGGGATCGCCACACGATGTGGGTCCATATTGATCAGCGCTAGCGGCCTTGCGTTATTGGGCTCGGACCCCAGGACCTTGTTGAATGCCAAGGCCTTACGAAGCCGGTAGCTGCTGCGATTTCGGAGGCTTAGAGCGAGCTTTTGGGGCCATTTTTGGCGGCTAAGGGGCCATCTGGTCGCGAAGGGTCCGGCTGTGCTCATCCCTAACCCGTCACCGTATCAACTGGCTCGCCAGAATGCGGCCCCCGCATGCGGCCCACAAGAGCCAGTCTCCCACTTTACCACCGCGCCCGCCCCCGGAACCAGATGCACCTCCCTTACCGGCTACAGCCAAACCGTCGAAGGCGGTTGGTCTCAGACGAAAGAATCTTACAATGGGACACCTTGGTTCCGTCACATGTTCATAACGCGCAAATGGAGGCCATTGCGGTCAACGGCCAGGTTTATATTCGTCGTCAGAGACCGAGGAAAGTAGAAGCGGCTGCCAGCCGCTTCATTCGCTCCTCTTTATTGGGCAGGAATTTTTGCAAAGAACAATTATACGAGTTCTATTAGCCGGCTCAGCCGGAGGGAGTTAGAGCTAATGCCATTCGCAAAGTCAGAAAAAATGGTTGCGAACCGCCCTTACACGGGATTGTTGGTGCCGGCGCCGGTGTACCTAAGGCTGAGCTCCATAGGCTACCTTGAGGGGTCCCCTTTGACTCTGCACTAATGGTGGAAAGAGCTCGTCAACAGGGCTTCCACTTCGGCTTCCGGTAGGGGGGGGTAGTGGTAAAACCCTTGCAGGTAACGGCAGCCCGCATGCCGACAGGCTGCCTCCTGGCCAGAGGTCTCGACTCCCTCGGCGATCACTGTAAGGTCGAGTGCCTTCCCGAAATCGACGATGGCGCGCAAAAAACGCCTGCTTTCTTCGTCAAGCTCGCTTTCACGGACAAACTTGCGGTCGATCTTGAGCGTGGAGATCGGGAAGAGCTTCAGATGCTGCAGAGAAGAGTAGCCCACGCCGAAGTCGTCTACGGAGATGCAAATGCCCCGGGAATTGAGCTCATGAAGAATCTGAGCCGTCTTTTCGGGTTCTTGAATGAGCGCTGTTTCGGTCAGTTCAATCTGCAGGCATTCGGGCGAAAGTCCGGTTTCGTTGAGTGCCTTGTCAATCAGTGGAGGCAAACTGGGCGAACGAATGTGGCTATCGGACATATTGACGGCAACGCTCAGCGGTGGCGCCTCGGGACCTCTGAGCTTGAGCCAACGGCTTGTCACCCGACAAGTCTCCTCAACGACCCATTCTCCGATCTGCTCGATCAAACCAAGGTCTTCCGCTGCCGGGAGGAAGGAATTCGGTGGAAGGAGCCCGTGCTTGGGATGTGCCCACCGGACCAAGGTCTCAATCCCGCGAATAAACCCGGTTTCGAGGTCGACTTGTGGTTGATAATGCAGGCACAATTGCCTTTCTTCCAGAGCTTGACGAAGCTCCCAACCGACCCGAGCGCGTTGATGTACCTCCTCGTCCAAGGCCGCGGAATGAAACTGGATCATATTGCGACCCCCGCGCTTGGCGCGATAGGTGGCGATGTCGACGCTCTTGATCAAGCCCTCCGCCGTCGTCCCCGAAGTGGGGTAGGTGGCGATCCCGACACTTACCGTTATTGGCAAGCGCCGCTCCGAGATATCAAACGGACTCTCAAACGCGCTGATCACTCGCCTCCCAAGATTGCTTAAATCATCCTTACAGTCGAAACGCTCTTGCAAAAAGATAAACTCGTCGCCGCCGAAGCGACTGACGAGCTCGCCGTCTCCGGTGACCTTTGCCAAGCGTTCACTGACAGCCCGCAACATGTGGTCTCCGGCCTCATGTCCGAGGGTGTCGTTGACCGTCTTGAAATCGTCCAGATCAAGAAAAAGAATGGCAAGCTGAGTTTTCTGCCCCATTGCCCGAGTGATTGCCTCACGCAGGATCTCTTCGAAATGCTGTCGGTTAGGAAGATTCGTGAGCTGGTCATATTGAGCCAGGTGGCGAAGCTTTTTGTCCATCGAGTGCCTTTGCCGGGCGTGCATGATCGCTCGAATCAGGTGGCGCGGATTGATCTCATCTTTAAGCAAAAAATCCTGTGCGCCGGCTTCAATGCATCGCTGGGCCACCTCTTCGCTCTCATCATTGCTAACCATGATAATGGCCGGCTTTTCTTGCATTGCCGCTCGCAGGGAGCACATCAGATCGAATCCATCGATATCGGGAAGTCGATAATCGAGCAGAATGGCGTCCAACTCCTTGCCGCGGATTGTCTCCAGGCAGGGCGCCCCGGTAGACAATTCGATCACGTCGACCGGCATTGGAGCCTTTTTCAAGGCACGGACGATCGCGCGACGATCCACCTCGTCGTCGTCGACCAGGACAACGTGCATCGGCTGGGTTGTCATGATGCGGGTAATTCCACTACGCGCCAGTACCTTTGAAGCATCTCCGTCACTTCAAGAAAACCGTCGGCGGCCCTTTGTTTGACAATGTATCCTGCAATATTTGCGCCATAGGCGGCCGTCTTATCCTCGTCGGCTTCGGAAGTGGTCAGCACAAAAACGACGGTTTGCTTCAGGTTGGCATCCTCGCGAATTGCATTAAGGAATTCGATGCCATCCAAGCGTGGCATCCTCAGATCGACTAGGACGATATAGGGAGAAGGGATGCTCCCTTCCCGCATCATAGTCAAGGCTTCGACACCGTCATGGGCTCGATAAATCTGATTGAGGATTTTCCGTTTGCGAAAGGCCCGTTCGACTCCTTCCGCATCGACGTCGTCGTCTTCGGCCAGTAAGATCGAAACGGGTTTAGTGTTGCCTTCAGTCATTTCCATTATCACGTCCTCCTGAGTTGTCTGCTTGGGAAGAACCAGTGGGCCAGTAGACTCGGAAGGTGGTGCCGCGTTGCTCCGCCGTGGATTCGACAGTGACCCATCCGCCATAAGTGGCGACGGTTTTCTTCACGAGGGCCAGGCCCATTCCGCTTCCTTCGACTTGGTCTCGGGGCTTGAGCGACTTGAACAAGGCAAAAATACGGTCGTGATGCTCTTGCGGTATGCCCGGACCATCGTCCTTGACAGCAAATTCGTAGCCGTTCTCGCTTTCGGCACAGGTCACCTGAATCGTCCCTTCCTGACGGTCGTGGTGCTTTAACGCATTGCTGAACAGGTTCCGAAACAGTTGCTCGAACGGGGCTCTGACGGTGATGAACGTCGGCATATTCGAATCCACTTCAAGTCGGAAGCCTTTTGGGGGCGCCAAGAGCTCGAACGTCTCCCGGACCAGTGTCGCCGTGTCGACCTCGGATAGCTTGTTATCGGTGCGGCCAATGCGGGAATAAGCCAAGAGATCGTTCAAGAGGCGTTCGAGCCTCTTGATCCGGGACCGCATCAGCTTAAGATTCCGACTTGTCTCTTCATCGACGTTTTCTCCGAGATCTTCCTCGATCCAAGAAGCGAGCTGCTCAATGCCCCTCAAGGGGGAGCGCAAATCGTGAGAGGCGGCATAGGCGAAGTCGTCGAGCTCGCGGTTGCTTTGTTCAAGGGCTCGGGCGTAACGGGCCAATTGATCCTCGCGTGTGCCGATATCACGAGCCGATAGCACACATCCGAACCGGTTGCTGTCTTTGTCCTGAGCGACTTGGGCCACATATTCAACCGGAAACGCCCAACCGTCCTTATGCCAGAAAACCTCGCTTTCGACGTGTATGCTGCCACCGTTTAAGAGAACCCGATTGACCGGGCATTCGTCATGGCGATAGGGGGTTCTGTCGCGATGGCTGTGATGAACCAAATCATGAAGCGGTTGCCCCTTGAGCTCATCCATCGTGTAGCCAATTGACTGGCAAGCTGCCGGATTGGCAAACGTCACGCGCCCTTCGGTGTCGAGCATATAGATGCCTTCCAGCAGTGAATCGAGGATCGATTGCAGTCGTTGCTGAGTGAGGTCGAGCGCTCTGGCCTGATGGTGTGAGACTTGCGCCAGGTAGACCATAACCATGGCGGCCAGTGTCCCGATGCCTCCCCCGACAAGGGTGACCGTAGGTGCAAAGCCTCTCATGTGAGTCAAGCGTTGCTGCTCCGGCCACATATTAGAAGAATGACGACTTCTGGTCGCAAAAAACGCCGGCCCTTGAGCAAGCGGGTCCGGTGCGTTTCCCATCGAACAATCCCGGCACTGTTTTTTTAACTTGTTAGGTAGATGCGTTGTTCTGTAAAATCGCCAATATCCGGGCCGGCAAGGACCCCGTACAGCGTTTGCCTGACGGGGCTGCTGAAGGACGGGACTGCTGAAGCTGAGGCCAAGATAGAGTAAAAAGAGAGCTGTGAGATCAGACCCTGTGGAACGTGAATTTTTATGTGTGGTCGACGCTGTATCTACGTGCTGGTAATGTTATTGGCCGGGTTGGGTGCCGAGGCCAAGACCCCGTCAACCGAATCGCCGAATGTGATCCTGGTGATGACCGATGACCAGGGGTATGGCGATTTTGGCTTTACCGGGAATCCGGCGATCCGAACTCCCAATCTGGACGCAATGGCGGAGCAAAGCGCGCGAATGCAACATTTTTTTGTGCATCCTGTTTGCTCTCCGACCCGGGCCTCGCTGATGACGGGGCGGTACCACTACCGAACGGGAGTCGTCGACACCTTTAAAGGGCGCTCCTTGATGGCCCCGGAGGAAGTCACAATCGCGGAAATATTGAAAGAGCATGATTATAAGACCGGGTTGTTTGGAAAGTGGCACTTGGGGGATAATTACCCGATGCGTCCCCAGGACCAGGGATTCGACGAGGTATTAATGCATCGAGGGGGTGGTATCGGACAGCCGTCGGATCCATTGGAGGCCCGCGGCGATTATCGGGACCCGGTGCTCTTCCGGAACGGCGAGAAAGTGGCGCGCAAGGGCTATGTGACCGACATCTTTTTCGATGCGGTCATCGATTTTATCGAAAGAGTCAGCGAGTCCGATAAAAGATTCTTCGTCTATTTGGCCCCGAATGCTCCGCACGCTCCATTCGATCAAGTGCCGAAGAAGTTGTACAAGTACTATAAGAAGCAGGACCTAAGCATCGATCGATTCCCCGATAGAGGGCATCCGTTGCCGGACCGTATCAATACGGATCGTCTGGCACGGATTTACGCGATGATCACGGATATTGACCAGAATATGGGGCGATTGTTCGAGACATTGGAGGCGCTCGATCTAAAGCGGAAGACATTGGTGCTGTTTTTGACCGACAACGGGCCGAATGGCCCGCGCTACGTTGCCGGCCTTCGGGGGCAGAAAACCACCGTTTACGAAGGAGGGATCCGATCGCCGCTTTTCGCCCAATGGCCGGGTGTATTGAAGCCCGGGGTCGCTTCGGACCGAATCGCCGCCCATTTAGATCTCCTGCCGACGATTCTTGAAGCATGCCATGTTCCGTTGCCCAAGGACGTGGAAATCGACGGAAAAAGCATATGGCCACTCCTCCAGCGGCGCGAAGTCGATTGGCCCAAGCGGAGGTTCTTCATCCAGCATCATCGGGGTAACGAGCCGGTTCTCTTCAACAATTTTTGTGCCCGGGGCCAACGCTGGAAGTTGGTTAATGCCACAGGTGCCGGCAATCGTGTCTTGCCCGGGGAGCCGGACTTCGAATTGTATGATATGAGGAACGATCCGTATGAGCTTCATGACAAGTCGGATGAACATCCTGAGATTGTTCGCAGGCTTAAGGAAGAGGCGCGCGCATGGTTTTCTGATGTAAAGACCTCAAACTCAGGCAATTTTGAGCCGCCTCGTATCCATGTCGGTACGCCGCACGAAAATCCGACGACCCTGACCCATCAGGACTCGCGTTTCCGGTATAACAAAGAGAACGAGCCGATCAATGAGATACCCTTTTGGAAGATTTACGTAGCCAGAGAAGGGGATTACAAGGTGCGCTTTCGGTTTAGACCGTTGGAATCTTCCGGCGTGGCCGAGCTCCGTGTAGGAGGATATGAGGGTCGGCGGAAGCTCTCGCAGGGGGCAACAAGCTGCGTCTTTCCGGAGGTCCACCTGGAGAAGGGGGCTACCACGATCCGGCAAACGATCCAAGAAGGCTCCAAAACGCGAGGTCGTGGGACGATGGGCTTGGTCGACATCATTCGGTCACACCGGTAAAAAAAACGCATTCTGTAAGAGGGGCTGTACAGCCCAGAACGTTGGATAGATATAGCCAATGAGGGTGTTTTTTCAATGTTGCAGGCCATTGCACGGGTGTCGGAAGTTTGAGTGGACAACACTGGGCCGTGGGTTGGCGCCATAGGGCCAACTCCCCATAGGAGGCGTTGTCGATCCTCCCTGATAGGGATGTCGTCCTCGACGTCCCATTTCAGAGGCTGATTGGCCGTTACCGGTTTGAATGCTTAATCACGAGGTTCACCACGAGGGGCATCGCGGCCAAGACGTTCGGACTCGCTGCGACCAAGTAGACGGTGGTGCTTGGATTGCTAGTAAACGGACTGGGTGCCTGCGTCATAGACGAGAATCGCATCCTGGTTTTCCGCCGCGATGTAGAGATACCTCCCGAGCGGCCCGATGCTCAAGCCTGCAGCACCTGCCATGTGATCGCTCAGGTGTCCTGAATAGCTAACCTTCCCGCTGCGTGAATTTCTTGCGAGGACCCCCACGGCATTTCCCAACGTTGCTGCTACATAGACCCTCCGTCCATTTCGGCTCACCGCGATTTCATTGCCACCTCGCAAGCCCGGCATATCATTCTCCATGGACTGCACAAATCGCAACAGACCTTTAGGGGTCACTTCAAAGACGCCGACGGCGTTACGCCCCCCAAAACGTCCCCCGGTAGTATAAACAAACCGACCGTCCGGACACACGGATACGCCGAATGCCCCGTCCAAGCATTCCAGCTCTCCCTCGTCCGCATCCAAGGTCTGCCCGACGGCGGTCCTGCCGGTCGTTTTGTCGTATCCCAAGACGGTCAACGTATTCGCCTTACGACTACTGACATAAAGGATCGGTTTGTGTGGATGGCGAGCGATGCCCCGAGCTCCCTCGAAACACCCTGCCCAGCCGCGGTTGTGTTGGACCCAATCCAGCCCCTCCTTAGGGCGGATCTCGACGCTCGCAACACCGCCCCCACCGGCCGCATCGACGACGAACAGATACCTCCCATCCGCCGAAAATGCCACGGCATTGGGATCTCGGAACAATGGAGCCTCTCCTGCCGGACCACTTGCTGTGTCGAGATACTCAAGCGAGCCCGTCTCCTTATCCCGCTGATACAGGACAACCGTCTTGGAGCCGACCGTAACGACCGCGGCATAGTTTCCGCCGGGGCTCAACCGCAGCGCAACGCTTCCTTGCAATCGGTCCGAATCGGTTAACGCCTTTTTGAATTCAAGCTGCCCTGTATCGAAATCTTTCGCAAAGATCCCGATTGTGTCCGCTTTCCAAGCGGCCGTATAGACAAACCGCCCTTTCGGGCTCACCGCGGTACTCGTGACACCGTCCAATACGCTGCCGCCCAGAATTTGGATCACGTCCGAGCGTCTGCTCGATCGGCGACCGATCGACGAAACTCCTCGGTGCCTTACCCTCTCCTTGCGGATGGCGTTTTTTCCCAAGCCCGGCACATCGGACTCAACCCGCCTGAAACGAAACGAGGGATCGTCTCCGAACTGAATAACCATCGTATCCGGGGTCAATCGGCGAATTTTGAAGACGACCCTTCCCGCAATCAGCTTTTCGCCACTAAGAGACCAACGCGAGTCGGAATCCAGCATGAAGAATCCGCCGCTTAGCAACCTAAGCCCATCCCCCTGCTCTTGCTTCTTAAAACGCCCGTCTGCGTAAAAAGAAAGTGTGAACCATCCCCTTTGAGAGCGCCACCGTCCTACAATATTCTCGCGCTTTACGGGGACCGAATCCTGGGCACACCCCATCAAGATCAACAGCGCCATCCCAGTCAACCAACCGTTCCGGTTTCCCAGAAGATGGCCGGGATGCAACACACGCAGAAAAGTGGTTAACACCCTATAAAGTTTAAAAATATTCATCGTGTGCTTGAAATCAGCCCCTCGCTGCCCAGCGGATTGGGTACAAGCCCAGGACAAGAGTGCTGAAAGCATGTTCTCACGCCGTGCCCTGGAAAGCGACAGTCTCTTTTTTATGAAGTATACGCGGCGGTACCGGCCGATCTATCAAAAAATTTACAGGAACAACAGACCGACCGGCATTAAACGGGTTCGGTGTACAATAAACGACACGCAAAGCGGAAGAGCGAATGCAGACCGTGCCCTCTGTGCCAAAGGGGCAGAGTCGCGGCATTCCCTGACAACGCCCTCCCGGGGGCAGTCGTGCAACTCTTCCAGCCTGGTGGACAAGAGGAAATCATGTTATATGTAAGGGAAAAGCCCGGTTTGGTCAAACTTTTTTTTAATTTTGAAAGATCGCCTGTCCCGTCCCCGTATACTTTGTGTGGGCCGAGCAGATTCTGGGAGTAAAGACATTTCGGGTCGACCGACGCGGGGAAACGAAATAGTGTGGTCCTAGGCGTGAAAATGGTTGGCCGGGTTATGACCAAAGGTTTTTAGGGGGTGATTGGTTAGCGGACGGGTTAGGGAGGCCGGGTGGCATCGAAGCCGGCGACCTGAATAGAAAACGAGAAGTTTAACTAAAAAGGAAAGGGTAAGAGAAATGACGGAACGAACGCAAGAATTGGCAAGCCGCTGGAAACGATTTCAAGGAGCGGTGCTCGACGGTCTAATTGCAACGGCCGCGATTATTCCTATAATGCTCGTCGGTGGTTTATTCAACCAGGCTATGGAGGGGCAGGATATGACCACAAAAGAGCAGGTGATTTTGTTCGTTGTTAGCTTGTTGCTGTTTTTCCTTATTAACGGATACATGCTCGCCACGAGCGGACAGACAGTAGGAAAGAAGCTGGTTGGCACACGAATCGTTAGTAACGAAGATGGACGCATTATCGATTTTAGTCGAGTTGCGGGCCTTCGATATCTTCCATTTATTGTCATTGCCCAGATCCCTGTTCTGGGATTTTTGGTCTCCCTGGTCGATATATTGTTCATTTTCGGAGCAGACAAAAGGTGTGTACACGACCTGGTTGCAAGCACGAAGGTAGTTAATGCGTAAATCTGCCGGTTATGTAATTATTCAGTGCGAAGGTTGGGGGGTATAAGTGTCGAGGTAGGTCTTTTGGCCTGCGTCGGCATCCTCGGCCGGCTTCATCACATGAAAGAAGTAATGAGGATTGCACCCGTTATAGGAATTTGCCTTTTCATGTAGTCCGCAGGATAACGCTCTGAAGGGGTGCGAGGCGACGGCCGATAATGGCCGGGGAAGACAATTGTCGACGTGCTTTGTGGCAGCGACGGGGCGTC
>JAHEOI010000207.1 GCA_018610125.1 Verrucomicrobiota bacterium | reverse complement strand
CGGGGTGGCTCTCGGCGGCCTTCTCGTCGCGGCGTTGACCCAGTTGATAGGCCGTTACTATCTGCGTCAGCTTCAAGCGGCCTCGACTTCGTCGGAGGGCTTGGATAAGCTCTTTAACGAGGCTTACCGCATCGAGCTTGGCCTTCAAGAGCGGGCTGATCTGCATTCCATTTGGAGCCAAGTGAAAAAGCAGATCGACAAGACCGTTCAGGTGGTCGGCTTTTCCAGGCTTCCTTATTCCTACACAAGTCGAAAATGGCTGAAGCGCGTTGAACGAGTGTTAGAGGAGGATATTCCGAGATTGAGGCGTCAAATCGCCCGTGCCAAGGCCGACTCGGCTCAAGCCGGGGACCGTGATGCGGGCGATGCGGGAAAGAGCTGAATGTTTTAACCGCCGATGAACGCAGATAAACCTTGATAGGGAAGAAAGGAATCCCCCTCCTTGATAGGGACGTTCTCCCGGACGTCCCATTTGTTTCTTGGACCTCCGACGGAAAAAAAGAAAAGTGAAACCTCGGGGACGAGGTCCCTATCAGGGAGAAACGAAAGGACCGCTTTCGAAACGAATGGGGTTACCAAGTGCCCTCGACGAGCTTGGTCTTGATATTTCTTGCCAGGTCGCGGGCCAATAACGGAATCGCTTGTCGCTCGGCGGAGGTGAGGTCGTTGCCGACTCGTAAGGTCGTGCGACCTTCGACTTGCTGATGGAGGTTGGTGCGCCCGCTGGTTCGCTCGATCGCGACGACGTCCGCGGCCATCGTCACGGTGTAATCGCGAACGGTGAGGACGTCTTCCGGCTGGAACGAGAGCTCTTCACGAGCGAAGTCGGTGATCGTTCCTTTGACGATGATATCGCCCGTCTCGTGGGTCGCCAAGCGATAGGTGCCATCCTGCTGGAGCTCCCGGCGGAGATTGAAGGTTACCGGCTCCACCAGCCGCGGCTTGAGTGTCTCATTATCGAATAGCCTGACTTCGACCGATTGTGTGCCGGGTGATCGGCCCGAAGTGGGTCCCAAGCGGTATCCGGCACAGCCGGCTAGGAGACCGAGTAAGAGGACCAGTAGCGTCCCTGTGATCCGAGGCCCTTTCATCCCGTTTCAGTGCTCTTGTTTTTGGCGCGGATGTCCTTGATCGCTTCGATCCGCTTGCGGGCCTTCTCGGCATACTTGGAATCCGGGGCCTTGAGCAGGACTTCGTTGTAGTAGATCAGGGCGCCGTCCCAATCCTCCTTACCCTCGTAGTATTGCGCTACCTGAAAACTTCCTCGAGCTTGCTCGGTCTTCAACTTCGTGATCTTCTTCTTGGCCTTGGGCGCCCGGGGATCGTCCGGATAGAGCGTCACAAAATCGGAAAAGGTTTCGATTGCTTTGTTGGCGAGGTTTTGGGAGTATTCGGCTTCCCGAGCCTGTTTTTGGTAAGCGAGGCCGGCCTTGAATAAGGCGTCGGAAGCAATCTCGCCCCGGTCATGATAGCGGTCCGCGGCTCGCTCATAAGCCTTGACTGCCTTGTCCCACTCCCCTTTTTCCTCTCTGGCTTGACCGATCTTGAGCTGGGCTTTTGCCGCAATTTCGCTGTAAGGACCATTCTTGATGATCTTCTCGTACATCTCGACTGTCTTGTCCATCGACTGATAAAGCCGCATCAATCCCCACAGCTTGAAGCGCTTGCCTTGAAGGTAGCGATTGGCGATCTCAAACTGGCGCTTCAAGACTTGGGAGTAATTATCGAAGTTGGGGTGCTTGGAAAGGAGCTCTTGGTAGTCCTTGAAGGCGCGGTAATCGTTGCCTTGTTTCTCATGAGCTCGACCCAAAAGGTAGCGGGCCTCTGCTGTGAAATCGGATAACGGCCAGCGCTTGGCAACCCGTCGGGCCGCTTTCGCAGCCCGCCCGTAATTTCCGTCTTGAAACGCCTTCTGAGCGACGGATAATTGCGCTTTGGCCCGATCCTTCTTCCAGTTGCCGTCGTCCTTACCGGGCGTTTGGTAGCTCCACCCCTCGCCGGGAGTGAAGACCAATGGTGCGGGCAGACGCCCTGGTAAAGCTACCAGGAGGATAAAAACGATTAAAATCAATCGGACAGACCCGAGCCGCATGATCAAGACCGTACTGAGCGCCTCCGGTTTCGTCAAGGCTACGCGGAGCTTTCCGCCTTTTCGGTCCCGGTCTTGTAGACGATCAAGAGTCCGAAGTCATTGATAAGGCGGTCAGTCGTGAAATCCTGGGTTGAATAATTGATTGTGTTGATGCTGACAATGTTTTCGTGCCCGACCTTATCCAAGAACTCGGAGACGATCTTCTCAAATTGGTCTTTTCCGATTTCGACGCATTCGGCATGCTTGAAGCACTTGATCCGAAGCTTTCGCTCGTCCTCTTGTGCGGCCGCCTCAAGCGGCTTGTGAGGTTTGGCTATCAGCTCCGACTCTTTCTTTGACTCAGTGTGGGGGACCTTGAAGTGCTTTTCCTCTTTGGCCGCCGCCGATTCGGCGATGGGTGGGTGTGGCGTGCTTTGTGTGGGCTGCGTGGTCTCCGTGGCTTGTGTCGACTCCGAGGATGGCACGGTCACCATGTTGTTGCAGGTAGGGCATTCCAGTTCGGTGCCTGCCGCCTCACTATCGACCTCTAATTCCTGTTCGCAATTCGGGCAACTAAATGTAATATCCATAGGCTCTCCTGCGATTGTTTCGTATTGGATTCGGTACCAGAATAAGACTTCGGGGGTTCATGTGCTAGCTCGAAATTCTCACTCTCGGACCCGTTTGATGTCGGCCCCCAATTCGGCAAGCTTCGCGTCGATGTTCTCGTACCCGCGGTCGATATGATAAACGCGATGGATCAGGGTGGTGCCTTGGGCTGCCAAACCGGCAATCACGAGTGCGGCCGAGGCGTGGAGATCGCTCGCCATCACCGGCGCCCCACTCAATGGGCGTCCACCCTTGACGATTGCGCTCGGTCCCTCAATGGCGACATCGGCCCCGAGTCGCTCCAATTCGCTTACGTGGATGAAACGCGATTCAAAGATGCGCTCGGTAAT
>JAHEOI010000206.1 GCA_018610125.1 Verrucomicrobiota bacterium | reverse complement strand
GAAGCCGCCAGGGTACCCGGTGGGGGCGGTCAAGCATCCATTGCGCTTGCGGATTGCCTTCGACCTGCTCGAGATCAGGGTTCCAACTCAGGTCTTGCTCCAGCAACATCGCGATATTGCCCAAGTGCCCGAGGGTGATCGACCGATGGGCGACTTCACACGGTGCGATTGGCTCTTCCCGGGAGCGGACACAATCGAGGAAATTGCGATAATGATTGTCACTGCGGTAGAGATGGATTTCGTTTGGACCGATTTTCGAGTCGAGGATGGACTTCGGCTCGGCATCGTGCCGGCCTCGGTCGGCCCAGACCGAGCCTTCGGTTCCTTCGAACGTGACACCACCTCTGACTTCATTGGAGATAATCAGCTTAACTCCGTTCTCGTAGAGGCACTCGAAGTAGAACTCGGTTGCCGTATTCCATAGCGGGTCCGCAGGAAAAGTGCCTTTGGCATTTTGAACGGCGACCGGTCCCGTGTGCTCGGTGCCCATGCCCCATTGGGCGCAGTCGGGATGGTGCCCGCCCCAGTCGGTCACTTGCCCGCCTGAATAGTCGAAAATCCAACGGAAATTGACATGGCATCTGGCCGGGGCGTAGGGGGCCTTTGGTGCCGGACCAAGCCAGAAATCGTAATTGAATCCTTCCGGGACCGGCTCCGGCTCCTTTCGGTCGCCCGTTTTTCCAAAATCGGGGCGTCCGCCGGGTAGACCGCATTTGACCACCTTTAGCTCCCCGATACGACCGTTCCGGACCAGCTCACAAGCCCGTCGAAAGTTGTGATCCGATCGTTGCTGACTCCCGGTTTGAAACACGATCCCGGCTTTCTTGACGGCATTGCTCATCAATCGACCCTCGGTCACCGTGAGCGAAAGCGGCTTTTGACAATAGACATCCTTGCCGGCCTGGGCGGCTTCGATGACCGGAATCGCATGCCAATGGTCGGGGGTGGCAATCAGCACGGCGTCGATGTCCTTGCGGGCCAGCACCTCTCGAAAGTCCTCGTAAGCGTCGCAGCCTTCATAGCTTCCGGAAGCGCGTTGTTTGCTGTAATGGGACTCGACAATCCTCCGAGCCGGCTCGCGACCCGCGATCCCGCCGTTCCAATAACCGGCGCTTTCGCGATTGACATCGCAAACGGCCACGACCTGAACGCGATCGTCTTGTAAGAATGCCTTCATGTCGTTGGTCCCTTGATTGCCTGTGCCGATACAGCCGAGGGTGATTCGATTGCTGGGAGCGGTCTTGCCGTCGCGCCCCAGTGCCGATGCCGGTATGACATTTGGAGCAACGGCTGATGCCAGGCCAAGGAGGGTGGTCTCACGTAAGAACCGGCGTCGGGTATAGCCGGAATCGGATTGCTGGGCTCGGAATTTTTGGCTGATCGATGATCTCATATCGGAGTAGTTTGCGAAAAACGAAGCAAGTTGGAAAGACTGTTTTTCCTAAAACGACCGAGCCGATCGAAATCGTGCGCTCGGTCACGTTCGCGCTGCCGGTGGAGCTCAACGACAAGGACGCCCCTATCCTCTTGCACCGCGATCCGGCATAACTGCGATTGTCTCGCCACCGGCGACAGAAAGGATTTCAGGCACCTGCGGCCAGACAATCCAGGGCTCTCTTCTTGACACCGCACATTTTGCACCCTAAAAGAGTAGTATAAAGCCGATATGATGCTGATAAAACACGCCCCAATCGTGATCCTGCTTTTGAGTGCGTTTGGTCTTTCGACCTCACCGACCGGCGCGGCGGAAAAGCCGAATATCCTCTTTATCGCCATCGATGATTTAAACGACTGGGTGGCTCCCTTGAGTGGGCATCCACAAGTGAAGACACCGTACATGGACCGCTTGGCGGCAAAGGGAACCACCTTCACCAATGCCCATTGCCAAGCCCCTTTATGCAACCCGTCCCGGACAAGCTTAATGACCGGTCTAAGACCTTCAACGACCGGCATTTATGGGCTCGCTCCATGGATTCGGAATGTGAAGGCCTTTGAAGATTGGGCGACGTTGCCCCAGTATTTGGCGAAGTACGGCTACACGAACCAAAGGGGAACGTTGTACGGAGGCCGTCGAATTGCTCGATCTCTATCCGACATTGGTCGACATGGCGGGCTTGCCGGAAAAGGAAGGATTGCAAGGGCATAGCTTGGTGCCGCAGTTGAAGGATCCCGATGCCGGTCGTCGCTGGCCTGCGATCACCACGCATAATCAAGGGAATCATACAATCCGAACGGAACGCTGGCGTTATATCCGTTATGCCAACGGATCCGAAGAGCTTTAGGACATGAAGAGCGATCCCAACGAGTTCAATAACCTTGCCGGGTTGCGGGAATATCGTGACGTCGTGAAGCGGCTTAAGCAATGGCTCCCGGATAAGGACGTGCCGCCGGCACCGGGAAGTCGTGCGCGAATCCTTAGGTATGACCCTGAGACAGACAAGGCGGTTTGGCAGGGGAATCCGAATGCTCCCGACGCCCCGATACCCGGGATCTGAAATGCTATAAATGAAGGAAGACCCGACGTAGATTTTGTCTCGTTTGGAGGACGTCCTGATGGTCACGTTGCCACTTCCAGAGGTCTAAAACGGCCCATTTGAAGTCGGCACAATCAGGGCAGAATCCATGAGTCACTTCGCAGTCGTGATCGTGCGATGATAAGTCGCAGGGGAGATACCACCCGTCATTGGGGCCTTTGATCTTTTGGCAGAGGGCGCATGCCACGGAGGTTTTTAGCTGCGAGCTCATGGATATACCAAATTACTGTTAACCAATCGAGCCCGCCTTGTTGCCCTTGAGCAATGTTTGATAGAGCCCGCACGTCATCGGTACCCGCTATTGAGCAGGATCGATTCCAATTGGATCCAAGCTCCGGGCGAGGGCGCTGCAATGCCGATCAGTTGGGAGAAGGAAAAAGGACGTGGGATCGCTCTTTGGGCCTCCGTCGCTTGAGCAGGCAGTTATCCGTGGCGAATCTGGTCATTTTGTAGACAGCCTTTGTCCAAAAAATGGGTGGCGGATTAGCTTGTTCCGTTCGAGCCGCTAATGGATATTCAGCTCTTGGACAAGGTGGCGTCCATGTTGAGCAGGGTATTGGCTACCGCGATCCAAGCGGCGGTTTGGAAACGTGTCGATGATTCCGGGAGCGAGTTGACGGACCCACTGGCAAGGATTTGCTTGGCGGCTTGCGGCTCATTCCGGTATCGGCGCAAGGCCTGACGACGCAGGGCTTGAAGTGCTTCCATTTCATCGGG
>JAHEOI010000205.1 GCA_018610125.1 Verrucomicrobiota bacterium | reverse complement strand
TTCCAAATCCCCGAGGGCACCACGATCCCGCCCCGAGGCTTTCTGACCTTCAATGAAAACGAGCTTGGATTCGCCCTGAATGGTGAAGGCGAGACACTGTATGTGGTAAGCCCAAGTGACAATCGTGTCGTCGATGCCGTCCGCTTTTCCGCCCAACCGGACGGCGTCTCTCAAGGCCGCACTCCTGATGGCGCCGAAACGTTCCACGCGCTCGCCACCCCGACCGCAGGGGGCCCAAACAGCTCGCTCCGAATCCATGATGTTGTGATTAATGAGCTGATGTTCAATCCAATCTCAGGCAATCCCGGAGATGAATTCATCGAGCTTTATAACCGCGGCAACTCCGATATCGATCTCAGTCACTGGCGCCTTACCGATGGAATCGACTTCACCTTCCCTGAAGAGACAACCCTTCCGGCTAACAGCCACCTCGTCGTCGCCAAAGACAGCGACCGTCTCATCCCACGTTATGAGGAGCTTGATCCCTCCAATACGATTGGCAACTACGATTTGGTGCTGGCCGATTCGGGAGAACGAGTCGCGTTGATGAAACCCGCAAACCCGCAACAGCCGGATGGCGCGATGCTTGTCGTCGATGAGGTGCATTATGGCGATGGGGGCCCTTGGGGCACCTGGGCCGATCGGGGCGGCAGCAGCCTGGAGCTGGTCGATCCCGACAGCGATAATCGCCGCGCTTATAACTGGGCCGACAGTGACGAAACCTCGAAAAGCGACTGGGTCACCGTCGAGCATACTGATCTCCTCGACCATGGAAGGGGCCCTGCCGACGAGCTCCATAAGCTGCTCCTCGGAGACGGAGAATGCCTATTGGATGACATTGAAGTCTCGGTGGAAGGCGGTGCCAATCTTATCCCCAACCCCTCCTTTGAAAACGGCGTTGGGCAATGGCTCAAGCAGGGACAGATGATCGAATCGGAGTGGATGGCGAAAGAAGGCTACGAGAGCCAAGGTAGCTTCCTCCTCCGCGCAAGCGGTGGCGGCGACAATGGCGCCAATCGCGTGGAAACCGACTTGGAACAGAATCTCGAGAGCGGTCAAACCGTGACCATCCGAGCCAAAGCGCGCTGGCTTCGAGGCCACACCAATGTCTTGTTACGCTTGCGCGGCAACTACCTCGAAACGGTCGGTCACTTGCCCCCACCAACCGATCTCGGCACCCCTGGACACGAAAACAGCCAAGCCACGGAGAACGCGGGGCCCGCGATTTATCGCGCACAGCATAATCCGGTCACCCCGGCCGCCGGAGAAGCGGTCGTTGTCACCACCGGATTGCACGACCCCGAAGGAATCGAAAAGGCGACATTGCACTTTCGTCCCGATACCGACGACAACTACCAAGAGCGCCCTATGACCGACGATGGCGAAGGGGGTGACGCAATCGCCGGCGACGGCACCTATAGCGCCACCATTCCGGGCCGGGGTTCAGGGACAATGATGGCCTTTTACATTGAAGCGACCGATCTGGCAGCGCCGGGCCAAACCACCCGTTTCCCTCAGGATCCCGATCACGAAGCCTTGGTCCGCTTTGGCGAGCCCGCAGCGCCTGGGAACTTTGGCGCGTACCGACTCTGGTTCACCGAGGACACGGTCCAACGCTGGGACGAGCGGGAGGAGCTGAGCAACCACGACGTCCACGGGACGTTTGTCTATGGCAACCACCGGGCCATTTACAATATCGGCGCACGCTTCCGGGGAAGCCCCTGGGTCCGGCCCGGTTACGACAATCCTGTCCGCGGGGGGCTGACAGCTTATGTGATCGAATTTCCCAAAGACGACGAATTCCTTGGATCCGGTGAAATCAATCTCGACACCCTTGAACAACCGGGACGCGACCCCACCCTGCAACGCGAACGAATGTCTTTCTGGATCGGCAACCGATTGAATGTCCCATTCACGCACCAACGGTATGTCTACCTCTACACCAATGGCAATCGCCGGGGTGAGGTGTTTACCGATTCTCAAGAACCTAATAGCGAGTACATCGATTCCTGGTTCCCGGACGCGAATTCCGGACAGGAATTCAAAATCGACGACTGGTTCGAGTTTGATGACAGTGTCAATAAGACCTTTAATGTCGACGCAACATTGGAGCAATTCCTGACAACAGGCGGTGCCAAGAAAAAGGCCCGTTACCGTTGGAACTGGGAAAAGAAGCCGGTAGAGGGGCTCGATGATGACTATTCCGACTTTTTCAAGCTGGTCGATGCGGTCAACACGAGCGGTCCGGCCTACGGGAGCGCCGTTAAAAAACTCGTCGACGTCGAGCAGTGGATGCGGGTCTTCGGTGTGCGGCACATCGTCGCCGACTGGGATGGCTATGGCTACAGTCGAGGCAAGAACCAATTCACTTATCTCCCCGAGGATGGAACCGGCTGGAAGATGCTCCTCTGGGATCTCGATTTCTCCCTTGGTGGGGGAAGTCGGGGACCAAATGCCAATCTCTTCTCCGTAAATGATCCGACAATCGGACGAATGTACAACCACCCGCCGTTTCGCCGAGCCTTCCTGCGCGGGATGCACGATGCTGTCACCGGCCCGTTAAAGCCGGAAAACATGTTTCCGGTCATGGACGCCATTTACGAGGCCTTTCAAAGGAACAATGTCGACGCCAAATCACCCAACACCATCAAGCAATGGGTGGCTCAGCGTCGCGATTACATCCAAGGGGTGCTCGATAACCTCGCGAACGATTTCCGAATCACAAGCAACAACGGGAGCGATTTTGAAACCGACCGCAACCGAATCACGCTGGAAGGCTCGGCCCCGGTATCAGTCAAAACAATCCAGGTTAATGGCACGAGTTATCCGGTGACTTGGCCCGGTGTCACCGACTGGCAAATGGAGATACCCTTGGAGTCGGGCATGAACCGGTTGAGCCTCTCCGCCTTGGGGAGTCATGGCGAGACGATCCCCGGCGCTTCGGATGAGGTGAGTGTCACCTTCAACGGGACAAAGGAATCGGAATCCGGAAATCTCATCATCAGCGAGATCATGTATCGCTCCGAAACTCCGGAAGCGGAATACTTCGAGATCCATAATCGGACCGACTCAACGACGTTTGACCTTTCGAATTATGAATTGGACGGCACCGACTTCCAGTTCCCGAAAGGCACCCTCATCAAGCCGGGAGAATACCTGGTCACCCCCCGTAATACGCTTGCCTTTGTCGACGCGTACGGCAACAACATCCGAACAGTCGGGGAGTTTGACGGGCGCTTGGACAATGCCGGCGAGACACTCAAATTGGTCAAGCCCTCCGAAGCGGATGGGGACCCGGTCGTGATCGACAAGGTCACTTACGACAGCCGCCCTCCATGGCCAAGCACCGCCAATGGAGAAGGTCCCTCCCTCCAGTTGATCGATTCGCGCCGCGATAATAACCGCGTTGGGAACTGGAGCGTGGCGGAGCCGCGTCCGCCCGAAGAACAACCCGATCCCCAAGAGCTTGTCCCGGTCGAACATGTCTGGAAGTACGATCAATCCGGCACCGATTTGGGCAGGGAATGGCGAAGCCCGGAATTTGACGATTCCGCTTGGGCAGACGGTCCGGCTCTCCTCTATGTGGAAGATTCCTCCCTCCCCGGCCCCAAAAACACCCCCCTGGACCTCGGCGAGCCAACCTATTATTTCCGGACCGACTTTCAGAATCCGCTCGATAACCTCACCGGCATCGCGCTCGAGCTGACGACAATCATCGATGACGGCGCCGTGATCTACCTTAACGGTCAAGAGATTTTCCGGATTGGCATGCCTCCGGGACCCCCGGAGTTTGGCCAATTCACCTCACGGACAGTCAGCGATGCCTCGCTCGAGGGCCCCTTCGAATTACCGGCGGACGCCTTACAACCAGGTAAGAACACACTTGCTGTCGAAGTCCATCAAACCAATTCCGGGAGCAGCGACATTGTGCTCGGCCTGCAACTGCGTGCCGTACCCTCCAATGAAGGTCAGGCGGGCCCGTTCACTCCGGGTAGCCCGAATTCGGTAGCTGCTTCGCTTCCGGCGTTCCCGTTGGTCTGGATGAACGAGATCCAACCCCGAAACGAGGACACCATCGAAGACACCGAGGGCAACCCGGATCCCTGGACCGAGCTCTTCAACCAGGCGGATGGACCGATTGACCTCACCGATTTCTACCTGACCGACGATCTCTCCAATCTCACCCAATGGTCGTTTCCAGCCGAGACGGAGATCGACTCGGAATCATTTGAGCTGATTTGGCTCGATGGCGAAGGCGCTCCCGGTATCGATCCCGACACGGAAATCCATGCCGGCTTCACAATCGATCCGGACGAAGGCATCCTCGCCTTGGTTCACAGCCCCGAGGGGCGTCCGATCATTGTCGACTACTTGCGCTACGAAGGGATCGCCACGGACGACTCCTACGGACGATACCCGGACGGCAAGGAGGGCGATCAGCAGCCCTTTGTCACCCCCACCCCCGGTACGCCGAATAGCTTGGCCGCCCCAACGGTGAATGTCGTCATCAACGAATGGATGGCCAGCAATGCCAACACCATTGCCGATCCGACCGACGAAGCGTTCGACGATTGGTTCGAGCTTTATAACCCCGAGAGTCAAGCTGCCGATCTGACCGGCTTCACACTCACGGATGACCTGAACGCACCGGATCAGTTCGTGATCCCCGCCGGAACCGAGATCCCGGGCAACGCGTTCCTGATCGTCTGGGCCGACAACGACGCCCAGCGCAATGACGATGCCGACACGCTTCATACGAATTTTGCGCTTGATGCCGCCGGGGAAGCTATCGGGCTATTTGCCCCGGACGGCTCGGCGGTCGATACGGTCACCTTCAGCCAGCAAACCGAAAACATCAGCCAAGGCCGTCTTCCGGATGGCTCGCCGGCACCGTTCTCCGAGTTTTCGGAGCCGACTCCGGGCACGACGAATTCCGGCGACACCCAGGAGCCGTCCCGGCCGACCATTAATCCGGGCTCAATTCAATTCGACTCGGCCGGCTCGATCACCTTTTCTTGGGAAGCCACCGACGGCGAAACCTATCGCATCGAGTATAAAGACGACCTTGACGCCGCGGAATGGCAGTCGGCTGGTGAGATCACAGCGAATGGCACAACCGCCTCCTTTAGCGAAGAGCTCCCGCGCGCGCCAGAGCAGCGATTCTACCGGATCGTGAGTGAGGGGTCAGTCAAAAATTTTTGACAAATGCTTCTTCCATTCTCGCACCTTGCTCGGCAATTCGCTATCGGCGAGCCGACTGAACCGCCTCAACTGTTGGCTGACGTTGGGCGCGCTACGCAATCCAAGCCGTTTGGCAATCCATTCCTGGGAAACCGAAGTTGTTTCCCAAACCGCCCACGCAATGGCAACACGCCTCAAATCCCCCCGACTCGGTATCGACAGCTCTTCATCGTCAGGGATAGCAAACCACTCCCTTCCCTTGGCTATAACTCGCCCGGCCATCGCTTCGGAGTAATCCCGTCCCTGTGGGCTGCTCTGATAGCTTCGATTGCCCCCCTTGCGCTGCTCCAACTTTTCGACCAACCATTCCCGGAACGCCTCGCTTCCCCAATACCAACTATCTCTGAGTGTCCCCTTCAAATTATCGGGATTGTCTCCTGCATTCGGCCCCCCAGAGTGCTCGGTCTTTTCCTCCCGCAGGCGATCATCCAGACGCGCCACATACGCCCTACGTCCTTTCACCGTGTCCCCACACTGCACCAGGGAAAGGCCCGTTTCGACCTTTAGCCATTCCGGCCGTTTGGAGAACGCCACCGCGTACCCTCTGGCCAGACTGCTCCAGCGATATTTCAACAGGCTGTTCCCTTTGCTCGGGTCGATCAGCCCCGCCCGCGCCGGGTTCAAATGAACGTAGTCGATGAGCCTGCTCAGATAATCACCTTGCGGGTTACTGCCACCGTCGAAGGAACGCTCCTCTTCGACCACGATTGACTTGTACCGGTCGCCGAACAACCTGCCCCACTGCCGATGGCGGCTATTGAAATAACGCGTGTAGGCGTTCTGAAACCATGTCATGCCTTCCACCAAATTCGCATTCGGGGTGTGAAGGATCATATGGAAATGATTTAACATTAGAACAAATCCCCAAACCTCCCAACCGGTTTTCCGACAGACGATCCCAACCCGCCTCAAAAACTGTTCGCGATCCCGGTCATCACAAAAGATCGCTTGCTTGCGGTTACCTCGAGCCAGGATATGGTAGGTGGCGCCTTCATACTCAATTCTTAACTGCCGGGCCATTAAACGATTCTCCGCCGACACCCGTGATCTTGTCAATATTTTTTGACTGACCCCCATCACTCAAAGAGCATCGCCCAGCCAACCGCATAGACAGCAATGTCGATCACGGCGTGGCTGACATAGGCCGGCCAGATTGACCGGTATGCACGGTAAAGCCACGACCAGATCACACCCCCAATGAAGACCCCGAATGTCGCCAAAAGGGCAACCGGCCCGGGACAAAATTTCAGGGTTGCCACCAGGTGATGCAGGCTGAATAAGCCCGCAGCCAAAAATACGGCCAGATTGGCCCGACGCGACGGCAAAAGGCGCTCACAATGGTCAAACACAAACCAGCGCCAGATATACTCCTCCAATAAGGAATTGATACCGGTCCAATAGAGTGCTCCCAACAAGTACGGGAGCTTCCCGTCCAAGCCGGATTCCGAAAGCGCCTCCCGCAATTCTTCCGCCTGTAGCGCCGTTTCTCCAAACAAAAGAAACGCGGCCCAGATCACGAGCCCGACAACGACTCCCGAGAGCGCACCGACACCCAAGCCTCCATAAATCGGTTTTGACCAGCTCCACTTTCTTCCCTCGACCACCAGCCACCAGAATGCCGGCCACAATATCGTCCAGATCTTGCAAAACAGCCATACCGCTTGCCCAAGAGCACCCGGCACCCACCAAGCCGCCATCAGAACGCCGATAGTCGGCGCCGGCACAAGCAATCCAAGAGCGAGCCAACTTCGATGCCGATTTTCTTTCCTCTTCTCCATAACCATCTTCACAGCAATAATGATGCATCCCAAACCCATCCCGTTGCGGTCCGTTTCCTATCGGCTCCCTCATCACAACAGCCCGCCAGCAAAATCGCTTCTTTTTGCATCTCATTGAAATTGAATAAGAACCTGGCTATCCTCTCAACACGACATTAAGGCGGAAGGATCGGTTATTGGCAAACACTCTAGGGAAGGATGATCGAGCGGTCGGTACTCAAGACGTCTTCAAGACGTGGCTGCCGTTAGCCGGAAGCTGGGCTTTGATGGGAGCCGAGCTCCCGTTGCTCAGCGCCGTTGTGGCTCGACTTAGCAATCCCGAGATCCACCTCGCCGCTTACGGCGGGATTGTGTTTCCGATCTCTCTCCTGATTGAATCCCCTATCATCATGCTTCTAGCTGCCTCAACGGCGTTGAGCAAGGATTGGGATTCCTACAAGAAAATCAAAGGATTCATGGTTCGCGCGGGAGCGACGTTGACCCTGCTCCACGCGCTCATTGCCTTCACTCCCCTTTTCGATCTGGTCGCAAAGACGCTGTTGGGCGCTCCAAATGAAATCCTCGAGCCGGCAAGGATCGGATTACGATGCATGTTACCATGGACATGGGCGATCGCTTACCGGCGTTTTAACCAAGGAATACTGATTCGGTTTGGACTGGCTCATACAGTCGGGATCGGCACGATGATCCGCTTATTCTCCAATGCAGCGATCCTGGGAGTGGGTTACTGGCTGCATTCCATCCCCGGCGTGATCGTCGCCACGGTCGCCGTTTCAACCGGCGTGCTGAGTGAAGCGGCATACAGTCGACATCGAGTCCGCCCGGTATTGCAGCACCTAAAAACGGAACCGTCATCCACCCCATTGACAACGCGCGGATTTCTCAAGTTCTACATCCCGCTTGCGGTCACGCCCCTATTTACCCTTGCGGTCCAACCGGTTTTGACCGCGGCAATGAGCCGGATGCCCCAAAATATCGCTTCGTTGGCCGTCTGGCCGGCGGTTAATGGGCTGATCTTTATGGTTCGGGCACTCGGGATTGCGTACAATGAGGTTGTGGTGGCCATAATCGACCGCCCAGGGGGATTCGAGGCGCTCAAGCGCTTCACCAGATATCTCGCGATCGGCGTTTTTGCCGTCCTCTCCATCCTGACCGCAACACCCCTGGCTCGATTATGGTTCCAGGAGCTTTCCGGCTTGAAGCCGGAATTGGCAACTCTGGCTCATCATTCCCTTTGGATTACCTTGTTTGTCCCGAGCCTCGCCGTCGCCCTGAGCTGGTTTCAAGGTATTCTTGTCCAGAGTCAACAAACACGGGCTGTGACCGAGGCGGTCGCGCTGTTTGCAGGCGTCTGTTCCGTCCTGCTTATCAGCGCTGCCAAGTGGGTCGATGTGACCGGTATCTACGCCGGCCTGGCGGCGTTAACGACCGGCTCCGCCTGCCAGACAGCTTGGCTTTGTCACCGAAGTGCCCCCTTGCGCGCACGTTGGCAAGCCCAATCGCCTGAGGCCCACGCATCGCTCAAATCCTCCCGAGCCCCACCCGGTTTGGCGGATCCGTATTAGCACTTCGTTATCGTTGTCTACCTCCCCTCTCGATATGTTATCCTATAAACTATGGAAACGCCCGAGACGGTTCGAATCGACAAATATCTTTGGGCAGTTCGGATCTACAAGACCCGAAGCCTGGCGTCGGAGGCATGCCGGGCCGGCAAGGTCAGCGTTGACGGCCAAAAGGTCAAAGCCTCCCACTCGGTCAAAGTGGATCAAACCATCACCGCCAAACGGGGTCCGATCAGCAAAACAGTGCGGGTCCTAAGCCTGCTCGATCAACGGGTCAGCGCCAAATTGGTCCCTGACTATGCGGAAGACTTGACCCCGACTTCGGAATACCAAAAACCGAAAGAACCCAATTTCCTCCCACCTGTCTACCGTGAAAAAGGTAAGGGACGCCCGACAAAACGCGAGCGTCGTAAGATGGATAAGTTTTTCGCCCCGTAATCAGACCTGAGAAAAGCTTGTCGGGACCAAGAAGTGATTCGTGATGGCCGACACGGTATTATCGTACTGCGGATCCTTGCTCAGCTTCTTCCAATCCGGGTGATTGAGGAACTTGTCCCAATTCCGATCGCGCTCTTCCCGATCGGCGAACGTGATCATGTAGGTCAGATTCGGTAATTGGTCGCCAACCATTGTCTTGCCGAAGAAGACGGGAGTCAGGCCGGTCTCCCGGAAGATTTTGATCTCTCCGTCATGAAACATCTGGACCTTCTTCCATCCCTTGAGCTCGCTGTAGCTCTCGTAGGTGCGAAGCTCAAAGATTCGGTCCTTACCCTGCTTCTTGGCTTCCGGAACCTCCAATCGAGGCATTCCTTTGAAGGCCGCCATCAAAGAGCTCTCGATCCGATCAAACGCAGGATTGGACTCCGGCCTCTCCAAATAGTCTTCACCTGCCTTCATGAATTGATCGTCGTTGCCCAGCTTGATCGGCACCTGGACCATGTGGTCGAGCGACTGAAACGGAACCAGCGTATAAACCACCGGCTCGTCACCCGGTTCCATCTTTTCAAAAACCCCGATCGGCTCGATTCCGATGCGATTCAAGGCCGGGATTGCCGCATCCCGGTAAAACCGCTTGACCGCTTCCGGATCACCTTTCTTCCCAACCCGAAAACGTCGGAGCTCAAAGAACTGTGAGGTCGAAATTAATTTGCTCTCCTCCGCCGAAGCGGTCGAGGCAAGCGGTCCCAGTCCCGCCACCATTGAAGCCGCGATGGAGCCCTTCAAAAATGTCCGTCTTTCTATGCTCATATTTTATTTCTTTTTACAGGTTTTCCGTCACACACCCAAGAGCTTGTTCCCTTCCCGAATACCACTCTCTCTCCCCAAGGTCAAGATACAAGGATAGTTCGTGACGGCATGCTATGCCTGTCGGCTCGGCCGGCCTTAGGACGCATGGGAATGGGTCAAACGAGCTTGCCAGATCGGGGACGCCCGGCAAATCAAGGCAATGGCACTTGAAGACAACGATCTCGAGCCAATCCGGCCCGACCTCAAGCAGCCTACCGTTGACAAACCTCGCTACGAGCCTCAGTCTCGATCCAGTTTCAATCAGAAGCCCGGGCGACCGACCCCCTGGAATGTCGGACGGTTCCGCCCTACCAGGAGAAACATATGCAATCTCAAATCAATCGACGGCAATTCCTTCAAACGACTGGATTGACAGCCGCTGGCATCGGTCTCTTTGGACAAGGCGCCCTTGGTAAGTCCCACTCACCAAACGAAAAGCTCAACATCGGCGTGATCGGCGTAGCCAACCGCGGCGGGGCCAACTTAAACGGTGTCGCCGGCGAAAATATCGTTGGCTTGTGCGATGTCGACGAAAATTACCTCGCAGCCGCAGCCAAGGAGTTCCCAAAAGCCAAACGCTACAACGACTTCCGAAAGCTCTTGGAACGCAACGACCTCGACGCGGTCGTCGTCAGCACGCCTGACCATTGTCACGCAAACGCCACCATGACCGCCCTTAAGAGCGGGCGGCACGTCTACTGCGAAAAGCCTCTGACCCACACCGTCTCCGAAGCCAGGATGGTCGCCGAGACCGCTCAAAAGCACAATCGCGTCACCCAAATGGGGACCCAAATCCACGCCGGCAATAATTATCGGCGAGTAGTGGAATTGATCCGAACCGGCGCCATCGGCAAGGTCAGAGAAGTCCATTGCTGGGTCGGCTCGGTCTGGAGTGGGCATGGACGGGAAATTAATCACCCCCCGGTGCCGGATTACCTTCATTGGGACCTCTGGCTCGGTCCTGCCGAGCACCATCAATACAGTCCGGCATATGCGCCCGGATCGTGGCGCGCGTTTTGGGATTTTGGAGGCGGGGCCATGGCCGATATGGGGTGTCACCACATGGACTTGCCATTCTGGGCGTTGGACCTACGCCATCCATCAACCATCAGCGCCGATGGTCCTCCGGCCCACCCCGAGTTTGCCCCGCGATGGCAGATCGTCGACTTTGAATTCCCTCCCAGAGGAGCGCAACCGCCTGTCCATTTGACTTGGTACAACGGCAATAAGCGACCTCATTACTTCGCTGAAGGGAAATTGCCGGAATGGGGAAATGGCACCCTTTTCGTCGGCGAGAAAGGCATGCTTTTGGCCGATTACGGCAAGCATGTCCTGTTACCCGAAGAAAAATTTGCCGATTTCAAGCCACCCGAGCCATTCATACCGGATTCGATCGGTCATCATCAGGAATGGATTCAAGCCTGCAAAACCGGGGGATCCACCACTTGCCATTTCGGCTATTCAGGAGCCCTCACCGAGACCGTTCTGCTCGGAAACGTCTCATACCGCCTTGGGAAAAAGCTCCGTTGGGACCCACTACGCCTCGAGGCAATCAACGCCCCGGAAGCTCAAGAGCTAATTCAGCACCACTATCGCCAAGGGTGGCAGCTCTAGCTAGCGACGCGTTGCCTCAGACCCCGCCAACGCGTGACCGACCAAATCAGGACCTGGATTCAACAATCCAGGTTCTGATTGTCCCGATCAGTTGGTGGATGAATCGGATGCGACGTCGGGCATGATCACAATGCCTTTGGAGAATTCAGCGGGTGGCGAGCGCTCTCGCTTACCCGACTCCATCGACCTCGACCACGCGGTTGTTAATCCGGGAATTCACACCCATAAGCCTGCTCACCATCCAGAGATTTGATTCAACGTGCTCCGAAATCTCGGGCACACGGTAGCGACTGGTGCCTTTCCCCAGCGCTGAGAAAAGCACGAGCTGATCGCTCAAATGGCGATCTACAGTGGCGCCGCTATCCAGATCCTCAAGCAGCGTGGCAGCAACCGATCTACCGATTTTCTCGGAGGACCGTCCCGGTTTTCCTGCCTGGTCGGCTCCCAACAAGACGCCGGTGCTGGTCTCGCAGCAAAGGAGTAACGCCGCTCCCTTCTGTCTGGCCGTCGTATCGTTGATTTCCTCGATAGCCAGGTCAAAGCCGCGTTGACGCCATGGCGCTCGACAACTCTCGGCCAGTCGCTCAGTCACTCGGGCACTCTTCAGATGGGAGGCCAACGCCACCCCGTACACGGCGCGAATCTTTCCCGACTCCGTCAGCGCGATTGGCGCCAACGACTTCTCCAATGGCTCTATCGTCAGCTTAAGCTTTCCTTTCCCGGTCGGCACATAGCCCGGCTGCAGGATTTCCATGTCCAACTTCGCCCCCATCCGACGCAATATCGGCACGACAACCCTTTGCAAATGCAGCGCCGTCGGGGCCATATCTTGAAAAAGTCCGCCGGTAAAATAAAAACGACACTTCTCGACCGCACAAAGCGCGAGCGGCAGCACAGTCAGGGCCAACATGGTGACCGACCCGGCCGTCCCGACGTCCCAATGAATTTCTCCGCCGCGTGGTCGTTGCGAGCCCGGTCGGTAAATCACCTCGCGGGAACCGACCCGGTCACCTTCAACGCAACCTTGGGAAAGCTCACAGCAAGCACGCACGGCCGCAAGATGCTGAGGACGCAGTCCCGGTTTTTCACGGTTGGAACGGATGTTGTAGATGCGAACTGGCGAGCCAACCAGTGTTGCCAGGCTCATGGAGTACCGTAAGATGGTACCGCTGCCGGAAAAGCGGGCACCGTCAATCTCGATCATACACCCTGACGGCCGATGCTACTTAAGCTCGTAAAGCGTTTCCTCCAGATCGCTCGGTCGGGCTAGAACACCAAGCCCCGGTTCCCCGGTTAATGTCATGCGCCCTCCGTCAAGCTGAATTCCCGGCGCTTCAATCGCGGGAAACCGACTGTCATCCCCTTCGCAGAATTCCCAATTGGGTGTGACCAGGCCGAGGTGGGCCTGCGCATACAGACCAATCTCGGAGCCAAAGTTGTGCGGCGCCACCGTTAAGCCGTGCTTTCGCGAAATCCTCGCGATTTGCCGCAGCCGCAGATACCCATGCCAGTTCATGTCGGGCTGGTTGATATCAAATACCGGCACCGGGCTCGTTGGTCCGTCAACCCGTTCAGCCAATAGCTTCTCGGGAATGCCACCGACCTCGCCGTCCGCCAGCTTTGTGGCCGGCGCAATGCGATGAGTCGCCCGTTTCAAATCTTTGTAAGCGGCTATCTTGCGATGGTCAAACATCTCCTCCATCGCATAGAGGTCGAGATCCGCTGTCTCCGAGAGGAAGTGCTCAACGGCTTCCGGGTTTTGATTGTACCCGTGGTTCCCATCCACCAATAAGGTCACCTCGTCGCCCACAGTCTCTCGCACCGTGCGCATCACTTCTATATCCCGCTTCAGGGCCGCCTCGAACGACTCCATCCATTTGCTCCGCCCGATCTTGACTTTAAAAATCCGAATCCCATGCGGCTGCTCTAAAAGCCACGCCGCCTTCCGGCCCACCATTTCGGCAGGTTGCTCCGGAGCCGATCCATCCAGATAGACCAATCCTTCCCGTTGCTCGGGAGTCAAAAGATCCTCCATGTAGAGCGAGGAGTCGTAAGCCGGGACCGAGTCACGCACCCGCTCGCCCAAAAGGTCAGCAACCGGCTTTTGGAGCACTTTCCCCAACAGATCCAGCAACGCAATGTCGACCCCATAAAGCTGATCCACCAATTCCTTGTGATCCGGGCTCGCCCCGCGAATTCGATCACCCTCCCAGTCAAACAGCTCAAAGGGATCCATGCCGATCAACTGCTTTAAAAGCGGTTTTTTCTCCTCGGCATCGGCATAAAGCTCGGTTATCCCTTCCAAGCCATCGCGCGTTTGGATGCGCAAGAGCTTCTCTCCGACCTCATACCCGCGGTAACCCGCATAGGCGTTTGGAGCAACCGGGGTCTTTCGTCGTCCGCGAGACCGCTGCACCCGAATTCGCCCAATTTCGTGTTGTCGCTTGGCATCCGGTGCGTTTCCTTCATGCTCCCTTGCCTTGACACCAACGCTTCCGGCTACGACCGACCCCGCACCGATCGCAGCACCGCGCAAGAAATCCCGCCTCGATAAGGTATGGCTCGCCGCGTTCATATCAGGACCTCAAAAAAGCCTTCTTGTTTTCGTGCGGTCCATCACGACCGCCACCTTCAATGTTTTTTATCGATCCGCGCCGTTCGTGGCAATCGAGTGTCTTCATTTGCCTTCCTTCACGAGTTAACCGCTCGTGCCGAGCGCCCGGCCCATGCGGTCGGCAACCTCACGGAGTCGCTCCACCCCGCCACCC
>JAHEOI010000204.1 GCA_018610125.1 Verrucomicrobiota bacterium | reverse complement strand
GCGCGTCAGGCGTGTCGGCGGTAAGCCTCCCGGCCACACTCTCCATCTTCACCTTGGCCTGGTAGTCTCCGTAAAGATCAAGCTCGCTTGGTTCGAGGCCGATCCTCGCGGCGATCTCCTGGACACGTTTGAGCTCTCGTCCCTGAGCGATTTCAGTGTCCGTCCTAGTCCCGGCCATGGCATTTACCCTATCTTCTTTAACCGTGGTGCTTCATGTACCCTGTGTATCGAATCACTGGTGGAAAAAGTGATTTGCATACAAATAGCCTTACCCTTTACGAAGAGGTCCGGCCGGCCGGAATCTCCTTTTTGGGATCGAAAAAGGGAGTGGGGTGAACCTCGGCCCAAGTGAACTCGGTAGCCGCCTCACTCGGAAGATCGACTTGCAGCGAAGTCCCGATCTCGCTGTATTCCACCGGCACCATTGCCAGTGCGATGTTGCGGTCGAGCTTGGGCGAGTAGAAGGCACTGGTGACATAACCGATCGCCCCCTCGTGCTTGCCAACGGGATAAACGAGCCAGAAATCGGAGTTGTACCAGCGGATATCATGGCCGCCCATCACAAGGCCGACGAGCTTGCGGCTCACGCCGGCCGCCTTAATTCGGGTGAGGGCCTCACGCCCGATGAAGTCACCCTTGTCGAGATGAACGCGGCGGTCCAGCCCCACTTCAAAGGGGTTGGTCTCGATATCCATGTCCTGTCCGTAGGAAAGAATCCCCGCCTCGAGACGCCGTATATGGCCGGGGGCGATCACACGGATGTTAAACTCCTCTCCCGCTTCCATGATGGCGTCCCACAGGGCATCGGCATTTTTAGTCGCTTCCTTCAGGTATACCTCGTAGCCAATCTCCGCGGAAAATCCAGTCCGGGAAACGATCACGTTCATGTTTCCGAGGCTCGTCTGCCACAGACCATAGTAGGGGGCATCGCCTACAGCTTCGCCGAAGAGCTTCTTCATCAGCGGGAGCGATTTGGGGCCCTGTATCTGCACAGGAGAGACGTCGATATGATCAACTTCCACATCGAACGTCGTGCCGCAAAGGATCCCCTGGAACCATAGCCCTACATCCGAATCGGATATCGAAAACCAGTACTCGTCTTCGGCCACGCGCAGCAGCACCGGATCGTTGACGATCCCACCCTTCTGGTTGCAAAGTATAACGTAACGCGCTTTGTTTACCGGTAGCTTCTCATCCCAGAGGGGACGCGTTGTCACAAAATTGACGAACGCCTGGGCATCCGGTCCTTTGACACGAATCTGGCGTTCCACCGCCACGTTCCAGAGCGTCACATGCCGCGTCAAATAGTCGTACTCACCGAGCAGTCCCCCCATGTCGGGCGAGAAGTACAAGCGCGGATGGTACATGTGGTTGTACACTGTCACGCTCCGCACCCCGTGCTCGATCGATTTGTGAAAAAACGGCGACTTCCGCACGCGCGTGCCCACGAGCATGTCGATGCCGGGATCGCCGCTCTGACGCAGATTTACCGGCACATGGCGGTTTTTATTTCCAAACATAGAATCGTTCCCGGATTTTCGCGGGTTCCCGCGGCATAGCGTGCCCGGGCAGCAAGGGCATTACCGGAGAGCAAGAGGCTTGCCCATACCTTGGCACGGGCACTTTTTCTCCGACCGCTATTCGAACACCTTCAAATCATCCCGAATCGGGTTCTTGGCCCCCTCAATAAGGTAATGAAAGAGGGTCCCGGCCGTCATGATTAACGCAACCACACCCGCCACAATGAGATACGGTGCGATCATCTTACCACCTCCAAGATTGAATTCTCACCACCGAACGGCGTTAGGGTTGTTTGGCTGGACCGGGGATCAGGATGATAGACCCCATCCACAACGATACAATACTCATAACTTCCGGGCTCCAATTGCAGCTCCTTCAGCCAACGGCCATTTTCCTGCTTTTCCATTAGACCATTCTCCGGAGCCCAGCCGTTGAATGTCCCTGCGACTGCCACCGATTCGGCATCGGGCGCGGAACATTCGAATCGAATTGTTCGCTTTACGCTTGCCGTTTCGATCGTTGTTTCCATCGTTTTGTCATTGCATCCCATATCTCCCTCCACTTCTTCCAAGGTGTTTTGCGTTTTCCCAAGCAGAAGCGCTTCTTAGGCGTGCTTATGATGCTCCATACAAGCTCATTTTCCCGGAAACTGAGGGCGCCGTCCACCGCTGCCCCAACGGAGCGTGCCACTGCGTCGGTCTAAATACTGGCCAGCATGCCGCATGCCACCCTTCCACTCTCCTTCTGCACTTTTCGCGACCGGGCAATACTTCGTTGCTTGGTTAACTGCTACCGTCCGACTCCTCAGATTCTGGATCGGCATTCTTCTTGGCCTCGCTTTTAGCACGCTCCATTAATTCCTGGAGCTCCTTCCCGATCCTCTTGGCCTCTTTAATCAGCGTTTCCTGGTATCCTTCGGCATTCTCTCCCAAAGACCGCGACTTTCCCTTTAGATTTTCCCAGCGCTGTTTCAGTTTGGCGACCTCATCGCTAATCTCATCCTGCTTTTTCTTGCTCCATTCGCTGACTTTTTCATTGATTTCGTCAAACTGCCTATCAACTCGACCGAACACCTCTTGCATTTCGGCTTGCAATTTTTTTGCCTCTCGAGCAATTTTCTTTTCGGCCTTTTCCGGACCAGTTTGCCGAGTGTTTTCGCCTTGATCTTGCGGCTGGCAAGCAATCAGCGACAAGGTAGTTCCGATGATCACCAGGTTAAGTAATTTCATAATAACAATCCTTTCACTATTGAGCAGGTTCCATTTCATTTTCCCCGAGCAAGCAAACCTTCGCCTGCCTGCAAAGTGCAATTCAGCGGATGCGTATTGCATGAATCAATGTCGACCGAGCCGAAACGTTGTCTCATCCCATGCGGGATATGGAAAAATTCGAAACATTGGATTGAATTGAGCCCCCGGGCCAAGCCGGTTTTGCTACCCTGCCGACAACATTGCCAAACCGGTCCCGGAGAAGCCGGGATTCGCCGGAGTCCAAAACGTCTCCCCGCTCCGGGACTCGATTCTGAGTCATGGTTGTGCGGAAGCCGCCATGATGCGACTTGTCAATGCCATTGACAACGCTGGGGCCAGTCCTATTGTGGTATTATGAGGATGAGCGTCAATCGATGGCCGTGCACGGGGTGCGCCGGTGTGATAGCGATCATGACGACAGCCTTGTGCACCGGCACGAGTAGCGGGGTCGGGTGGGCTTCATTAGAAACCGGAGAGTTACCCCATGGGGGTGTGGCCATTTTTGCCGCCGATGGATCCAATCAAGATTCGGGTGAAGGGGAGCCCTCAAACGCGAAGAAAGAGCCGCTGGAAACAGCCCCCCGAGAAACCGACGAGGCGGTCAACGTTGGTCCAATGAGCCGCGCTGCGCAATTGATCGGCATGCCTATCGTTAACGGAAAGGACCAGAAGCTGGGAAAGCTCTATGATATTGTGCTCGATTGGGAGAAGGGCCGAATTGCTTACGGGGTACTATCGACCGGCGGAGTTCTCGGCATCGGAAAAAAACTGCTGGCGATCCCTTATCAAGCGTTGATGCCTCATCCGTCGGAGTCCAAGCTTGTGCTCGATCGTGATCTCTCAGAGCTGGTGGAGGCGAAAGGATTGGAAGCCGGCAATTGGCCGGCACCGGGCACAGAACTGAAGAGCGCCATTTACCAGGATAAAGGAGCGGCACTTGATGGTGCCAATCAGCCCGAGGAATCGGGCGGAAGTGACGAAGGTGGCCAATCCGAAGCAAAGGAAGAGTCCGAAGAACCTTGATATTGTGATTTGGATCCGTATTCGGGAGCGGCTTGCCTGACCGGCAGGGTGATCGTGAATTCGCTGCCTTCGTCGGGCTGACTTTGGACTCTAAGCCTGCCATGGTGGGCTTTGACGAATTCTTGAGCAATTGACAAGCCAAGTCCCGAGCCGCTTTTGTAGGTTCCAGGGATCCGAAAAAACCGATTAAAAATGCTCTGTTGGAGTTCGTCTGAAATTCCAGCGCCTTGGTCTAGGACGTAGATAGCGACTTCGTTTTCCGACTCGGCTCGCACCCCCGTGGTCACGGTCATTCCTGCCGGAGAGTATTGAATTGCATTGCGCAGGAGGTTTTCGATGGCGTGCTCAATTCGGGTGCGATCGACCTCAATGGAAGGCACCGGTTCGCCGATCTCGGATTGAATCGTGATGCCGGCATTTTCGGCGTCATTCTCGAGATGCGTGACCGCCGTCCGTACCAGCTCAGCCGGGGAGATAAGCTCGTACTGTAATTGATAGCTGTCCGAATCAAAGCGGGCGAGGTCAAGCAAGCAATAGAGGGTTTCCTGTAGGCGCTCCAGTTCTTTACAGGCGATGTCTGCCAGTTCAGCCTGCCGGTTATCCAACTTCCCGGTTGAGCTGTTGCAAAGCAGATGAAGGGAGGTCCGAATACTGGTCAGGGGAGATTTGAGCTCATGGCTGGCCGTCGCCAGCAGGTTGGTTTTAACCTGATCGAGGAGCCGAAATTGAGTGACGTCTTGCAATAATACAACGGCCCCAAAAATCCTCCCGGGAGATTTTTCCATCGGGATGATTTGAGGAAGGAGACTCCGACTTTGGTTGTCCCACTGGAATTCCATAATCCCTTCAAAGGTCGCGGGAAGGTAAGCCTCACCCGTTTTCAGCGCCCTGTCGAGACACCCTTGGATGCCACCGGGTAATTGCTGTGATGGGAAGCAAATTTCCATAAAGCGATCCGCCACTGGATTGGACCACTCGATATGAGAGTCGGAATCGACCACAAAGATGATGTCCGGTAGGGCATGGAGAACCGACAGCAATGTCGAGCTGACTTGGGCAATCTGTTCTTTGGTTCGTTTGGTGTCATCAATATTGGTGCAAGTGCCATACCATTCCCAAGTCTCGGTCGTATCATCCCATGTGGGAACAGCCCGGACCAAATGCCAAAAATATTGGCCGTCGTGGCGTTGGAGACGGCATTCGGTTTCGAAGACATCAACGGTTTGTAAGGCCTGGTAAAACCGTTGTTGGGTGGCGAGTCGATCTTCCGGATGAAAGCAAGTGAGCCATTGCTCCACCAGCTCCGGTTCGGATAAGCCTGTGAAGGCGATCCAGCGTTGGTTGAAATAGTCGGGATCTCCTTGGGTATTCGTAGTCCACACCATTTGAGGCATGGCGTCGGCCATTTGACGGAAACGCTCTTGGCTCTTGATGAGCTCCTGTTCGGCATGCTTGCGCTGTGTGATATCGCGCGCGATCGCCGAGGCGCCAACAATCCTCCCTTCAGGGCTACGAATCGGCGAGATTGTCAGGGAAATGTCAATCAGCCGACCATCCTTGCGTTGCCGTTTCGTTTCCAGAGGCTCGATCTTTTCCCCCCTTTGAAGTCGCTCCAGAAAATCGTGAACTTCAATCTTGCGGTCGGCCGGGACAATCAGAAAGATACTTGAGCCGATTGCTTCTTCTTGTGTGAATCCGTAAAGGTTTTCGGCTGCCCGGTTCCAACTGGTTATCGTTCCATCCAGGGTCTTTGCAATAATCGCGTCATAGGAAGACTCGACAATCGCGGCAAGTCGGGAAGCGTGATGTTGTGCTTCTTTCAATGATGTGATCTCGGCCAGAATCCCTAGTGCCCCGCGGATGACTCCGTCTTCGGTGTGCAAGGGGGCGCAATAGCCCACATAATAGCGCGCCGGAGTCTCATTAGCGGGCACCTCAAGCTGTTCGGGGGGAAGAGATTCGCCGTTATCAATTGCCTTCAACATGAGATTGCTAAGCGACGAGAGGAGCGTGCCGGCGGAATGGGAGTCGACCGAAACATGCCGCAGTGCACTTGTGTCGCCAGGATTCGCCTCCGCCTCGGATCGACCGATTGAGCCGGCTTCTGCCAAGGTTGGGTTTAGGAGCACCTGCCGGACGGTGGGTTCCTCGGCTACAGCGATCCCCACAGGCGCTATGTCAAACAATGTCTCCAGCTCATCAACTCGCTTTTTGAGTGACACGTTCAATTCGCGCACGTGCTCTTCCGCCTCTTTCCGTTCGGCGTCCGAACGGTTTAGTGACTTCGCGCTCCAATAAAGGAAGCTAACGAAGAGAGCGACATTGGTGGCGATCAGGAGTCCGATACCCGCGTGGAATTCAAAGAGCTCGTTAGACCGACCCGTTAAGACTATCCCCCCTAACAAGAGCTGACCGATGAGAACGACCGGAAGAAGGCGTCGGATTGCGTGTCCACCGGGAGCTTGGCTGAACGTGACACCAAGGAGGCCTCGGTGAGGAGTGTTCAATAACGCCGAAACGTTTAATGCCAAACTTACGAGCACTGTCGAAAGAGGCATCGCGGGATAAAAGGTGATGGAGTAAAACGACCGGATGTTAAAGAGATACCCGAGGAGCCCCAGGAAACCGATTAAGAGCGATGTCAAGTAGGCGGTTTCGACGAGCCAGTAGCGGTTGATGCTTTGACGAAACGGGATAGCGGCGCTGGTGAGAAAGAGAATCAGTGCCGTGTTCGGCGGCATCAGCCCAACAAAGGGAGAAGCTTCACCTTGCTGGAGTGCCGGAATCAAGAATTGGGGACCAGCAATCTGCCGGCCCAACCCGTACTCGACCAGCGTGAGGCCGGATACGGTGATCGCGATTGCCGAAAAAAGCCTCGAAACCGTTATAGGCGCTTCAATGCCCCCTTGCCGGTCGAATTTCGCCCCCAAGAGCAGTGCGGCACTATTCAGAAACAGGGTCAATCCGGTCGCGGGAAAGATTGGGAAGCCTATCAACGCCTGTTTCAAGACCGAGCCTTGGAAAATGCCGCCGAACCAGAGGAGTGCCGATGCGGCTGCAACCAAACCGGCGAGGAACGCTGAGATCGACTTCACAGGGCGATGATAAGGATTGTTCATGGTTGGCTGGTCATTAGGCAATTCCGCTTTGCCTTGCTCACCGATTCCTTCCGACCAAGACCGTCCAACAAGCCGGCAGCCAAAACGTGACTCTTCCTCATCCAATGTTGCCTGACAAGGAATCCTTCCCGCGTTTCTCTCAGATCAGTTGAACCTGCTCCAGAAGAATCGTTGAATCGTTTTTTTGCAAGCAACGAAATAGTCCCCATGAAGTGTCGGCTGTCTTAGCCCCCCCCAACCCTCAACATCGCGGACACGATCGCCTAACGTGACTCCCGCGCTTGCAACCGGTCGCTAGTGCCCTATGTTAAGGGAGAGTAACAGGTCCGTCAAACACGAATTCGCGTTAAATACCACTACATTACTTACTAAAATCCCATTCCTAGGTTTCAACATGAAAGTGATTATCATTGACGATGACGCCAGCATTCGTCGGACGACAGCTATTGCTATCCGTGATATGGGGCATCGCTGTGATGTTGTTCGGGACGGGGATACGGCTTTGAAGAAAATGGGGCAGGATTCCTATGATGTCGCCTTGTTGGATTTAAAGCTCCGGGAGATGGACGGATTAGAGCTGTTGCCGAAGTTGCTTGAGGCGGAGCCCGGGCTGCACATAGTGGTCTTCACGGCATTTGCTTCGATCGAATCCGCGGTCAAGGCGATCAAAAAAGGGGCTTTTGATTACGTGCCAAAACCGTTCACGCCTGATCAAATTCAACAGGTATTCGAAAAAATTGAGCAGGTAAAAAGGCTGGAAAGCCGGGTGACGGCATTGGAATCGGACTTGGACAACCAATCTCCGATTCCCAGTTTTGAGACGAACGAGCCTAAAGTGCGACGGATTTTTGAGCTGGCCAAAAAGGCGGCGGCGGCGGGTCCGGCCACGGTCTTCCTGTTGGGTGAGAGCGGAACCGGCAAGACGGTCTTGGCGCGTTGGATTCACGAACAAAGCGCTAGGAAAGAGCATCCCTTCGTAACCGTTCACTGCCCGAGCATGAGTCGCGAATTGCTCGAGAGCGAATTGTTCGGTCACGCCCGAGGAGCGTTTACCGGCGCCGTCCAAGACAAGAAGGGCAAAGTCGCGGTGGCCGACAAAGGTACACTCTTTCTGGACGAGATTGGAGAGATGCCTTTGGATCTTCAGGCAAAGCTTTTGAGATTATTACAGGAAAAGGAATACGAACGAATCGGGGATAATCGGACTCGCCACGCGGACGTGCGAATCATTGCCGCCACCAATCGCTCTCCATCCAAGATGGTGGAAGAGAAGCACTTCCGGGAGGACCTTTATTATCGGTTGAACGTGATGCCGATAACGGTGCCGCCGTTACGGGAGAGGCCGCAAGATATCCGAGAGCTCGCGGAGAAGTACACCGCATTCTACGCGCCTAGCTTTGGTAAATCTGTTTACGGCATTTCGGAGGGGGCCTTTGAGGCAATGCGGCAATACCGTTGGCCGGGGAATTTGCGCGAGCTCGAGAACGCGATTGAAAGGGCCGTCATCTTGACAAACGGCCACCAAATCGGGGTTGAGGATTTGCCGGACACCCTCGGTACAGAAACTGCCAACAAAGAAAATGCCCAGTCTGGGCAAATGATTACCCTTGAAGCGTTGGAGCGGGAGCATATTGCTCGCGTCATTCAAAGAACTGAGAGCCTTGAGCAAGCGGCACGAGTCCTGGGCATTGACAGTGCCACCCTATATCGGAAGAGAAAGCGCTTCAATCTCAACTACTCCAATCACGTGGGCTAGAGACGTCCATGCCTCTTACCGTTTTGATTACGGACCACATGAACCTCGGCAATGTCGAGATCGAGCTTCTCGATATGTGTCGGGCTTCGGAGGAGCGAAAGTGGCTTGAGGGCGATTTCGAGACGTGGTATGCGACAGAAGATTCGGTGCGAGAACTCGGATCGATTCCGTATGACAACATCTTCCGCCACCAACTTCCCTTGTCCCGGTTTGGATCGCAGTCGACCAATCTCGGCCCCAAAGCCGGTTACTTGTTTCAAACCGGTGGTCACGGCCCCTCGAATCACCGAATCCCGTGCCAACACCAGGACCAGCGCTCCCGCAATAACAACGCCAATCACCCAAACCCATTTTTTCCCATAGATGAGTCTCGGTTAACGACGACCTCAACTGTCGCGATTTTGTCCGCCGCACTACAACGAACCGGGTCTGCGTCCCATAATCAACGCTATCACAAACAAAATTAGAAAGACGACGAAGAGAATCTTCGCAATCCCTGCTGCCAGGCCGGCAATTCCTCCGAATCCCAGCAGCCCGGCTACCAAAGCAACAATTAAAAACAACAATGCCCAGGACAACATAATAAGCTCCTTTCAGTTTCTCGAATTCTTGTTTCCCAACCGTCGTAACTCGGTAAACGAACACTTTTCCTTTTCAGCAGTTGAAGATCGCCCACCAGCCTCTCCGAAGGACCGCTTTCATCGGCCACAGTGGACGTCTTGCTTTCCCGCTTCATACTTTGACCTCCCCGTTCAATCAGCGCTTTTTTTCGAACTTTGGCATAAGCCAACGTTCCCTAATACTCGTTATTGATCCAATAGTCGCGAATGGGATTCTTGGTTCCCTCAATAAGATAATGAAATATTGTCCCGACAGTGAGCACCATCGCAAGGACGCCTCCCACAATCAAATACGGTGCAATCATTTTGACACCTCTAAGATTGATTTTTCACCGCCGAACGGATTCGGCGTGCTATCGCTCGACCGAGGGTCGGGGTGATAAACACCATCGACCACAATGCAATACTCGTACCCCCCGGTGCCAAATCCACCTCCTTCAGCCAATGTCCGTCTCCGTTACGTTCCCTCAAACCTTCCCCCGGTTACCAATTGTTAAAGCTTCCCGCAATGGCCACTGAGTCGGCCTCGGGCGCAGCGCATTCGAACCGAATCCTCCGCTTGGAGGCGGTCTCAAACTCCTTCCTGTTAACCTCGTTTCTCATAGACTACCTCGTCTTTGTTTGCTCTTCTTCTCAACTTATCTTCCGATGACGCCAAGCATCGATTGTGCCAATTTCAGATCATCCAAGCTTATCCCGCGAACAGCGACGTCCTGCGCGCCCCGCCAATGTGGTCACCACTCCTATCGCTTTTGGGCAGCATTGCGCATGCCACTCCTTAATATCGAATTGAAATGAGTGATTTTTTCAGTGCCTACGGCCAACTGACGTAACTGTTCAGCCGCAAAAAGGCAAACGAGAGGACTCTTAACCGCAGATTACGCTGAATGCGCGGATATTGCCGGTGAAAGCCCAGTGAGCTGGATTCTCCCGGGAACAAACGCTTCAGACAAACTTCGCGATCCGAGCACAAGCGCTTGTTCCCGGGAGAATCCAGCTCACTGGGCCGGCACACATTGCCAAGCTTTGAGCCCGTGCCCGTAGGTGCAGACAAGAACAAGGTTCGCAGACCTTACCTCATCCGCAGCCATCGAAAAGCCCTCTCGAAGCTCCAAAAGATCAAAACACCAAAGGGTGTAATCGCAGCGAATTTCCTCGGAGACGGCTGTGCGAACAAACCCGCAGGTCTGTTTGGCCACTATGCCCCAGGTGAAATCTTCATAGGCCGCTACCAGGTGACAGCGCCTCGAAACAGATGGATTGGGCAACAGGTTAGTTGCCAGAGGCTGGGTCGAATTCATAAAAATGGAACCGTTGAAAGTACGAAATATTCGATCATTCAGCGACCGAATTGGTGCGACTTCGAGGTAAACAATCTCTAAGCGCACCGCAACAAGCCGCTTATCCTATATCCCCCGTTGAGCGCACGGGAGCCGCAGCCTATTATGCCATATCCGGAATCCGAGATTTCAACACAGTCACGGATTCCTGACACCCAAATTGCATTACCGTCACTTATCGTTGTCTTGGTCTTCCCCATTTCCCGCTTTTTGCGGTGCCTGTTCGGGCCAAGCGTCTGGATCGATCTCCTTTAGCTGCTCAACCTGCTCGGCGCTGACATTCCAAAGCAGGAAACGGCGCTTTGCCGAAATGGTGAAGGTGGCGAGTGGTACCGCAAATTGCTTCCCGCCTAGCCCCAAAACACTCCCGGACTTAACGACGACATAGCGGACACGGCCTTCCTTCCAATCGAGAGCAAGATCGTGAACCTTCCCCAGCATTTTGCCGTTCGAGCTCTTCACTTTCATTCCAAGCACTTTCGTAGCTTTTGTGAACCAATGAAGCGGTTTCGTGGATACCTTAGGGACATCCGACCGCTGACCCGATTCCTCACTTTCATTGCCGGTTGCCCCAGAAGACGCGTTACTTGTTCGAACCTGGCCGCGATCCCAGTAACGGGATTCCTTGTAAAACTCGTAGGTCTTATCACGCCACTCCCGCTCGTAGAGCTCTTCCCATTTTTTCGATTTTAATGAGGGCGCTTCACGACCCAAGGACAGCTTGTCCATGTTTAAAATTAGCGATTGGCCATCTTCGGAAGGCTTTAAGATACTGCCCGGGGGAGCAAGGAGACGGTTCCCCAACCCTAAGACTCCCCCGTAAGGAAACACCACGTAAACGACTCGACTTTCCCTCAGGTCCAAGATTAGCTCCTTGACCGTTGCCATCTTTTCTCGTTTTCTGTTGACGATCTTTCCCCCGATCACCTCGCTCCCTCTTTCGATAGGAAGGAACTCGCCGGACTTCTGTTGCTTGTCATTCGACGGTTCCTGACCGCGCGGCGGAGACTTTTGTTCGCCCTCGCTGTTTTGCCCTCGTGTAAGGAGAGGGTGCGTTGCCGTGAAAAGGATCAGCAGCATGGCAATTCGAACGCCACATTGAGGTTTCAGAATATAGGCTTTCATAAACTGTTTGTTTCCTTGTAAAACCAATCTCGGCTGTTGACTTCTGTTTTGGAAGCATTGGTTGTGCCGAGATTGGCGGATACCAAGCTGTGGCAACCGCTCCTACACCTGATACCATTCAGAAATTGTTCACCTCTGACTCGCCCTTACAGGGCTTGAATTCGGGTACGTTTCGGTTCCTCCAGGTAGAACCCTGGGTCTGCAAGCACCGACACGCAGCAAAGCCCTGAAAGGACGGTTCAAATTTGATCCAAGGATTTCTTGAATGATTGAAACCTCTCCGGCCAAGGCAAAGTGCGTCCTCTCCCACGCTGGACCGATCCCATCAGCAGGAAATCCCTCAGCGTAGAATCTGAACCAATCCAATCAGGATAAGATAAATCGCAATCACGTAGTTAAGGATTCTCGGGTAGATCAGGATGAGCACTCCTGCAACGATCGAAAGCACAGGCTCTAAAGTGAGATCCATTTTTATCCTTTCTTTAGTTCGGTGGCCCTTCGCCCTTATACAGACGCTCAGGCCGGCATTCCAATCCGGGTTACGAATCTGGCAGGGCGTTGACCCGGAAATTTTCATTTCCGTGAGTTTGCAGCAATTGGAATGCCAAAATTCCCCGTATAAGGGTCTGGAAGGAAATAAATGTGTCGTTTGGCGGCAGCGGCAGCGCTGCCGAGCCATCTGCAAGGCGCGAGGAACAAAACGGGGGCGCATCCTCAAGCGGGCTGTAAGCGAGGAGCAACACAGCAGATGGCTCGGTGCCGCCCCGCAGCATTTCAAATTGCAGGACCACCCCCACCTTTTGCAATCGCTTCCTTTTCTGACTCTTGATCTTCATGTGCGGATCTGCAACCTGCCAATGGGATTCCCGGGCTTCTGGGTATGGCCGGTAGCTCTCGCAATGCCGATACCTTCGGCAGACAAAGCTGCAAAAGATCAGATCACCGGCCCCATTCGAAATAATCAAAGAGAGATGCATGAGTTGGCGCCGCATCGCGGATCGGTTGGGTAAATACGTTCAGAGGGTCTCTCTTCGTGTCCCATTCATTCCAAATCTCGTTGTTGCAGGTCGCTTTCATCCACTGGTCGCGGGTGTGTTGGGTTTCGGAGGCATCGCCGGCTTGGCGACAGGGATCGCCCAAATCCTATTCCTCCTCTTCTTAATTTTGTCCGTTAGTCGGATTCGGACCGGTGGCAACGAACACCGAAAGCCACCCATTCTCGTGACGTTCGGTAACAAAGGCGGTGCTCAATCCCTCCTTCCCGAAGGCCCGGACCAAGGCGACCGAGGAAAACGGCGAAGGACGGTCGCCAAAAAACTGCCCGACGACATCCTTAATCAAATTGTAGCCGGGACCCTCTTGAACAGCCGCCGTTCCAACAAGGCAAACACCCATCGTCCGACCGCGGTTCGGACCGCAAGCCCCGTAACGAAGCAGAAGGCAACGATCACGAGAACAACCAAAACCACCGCGGCCCACTCTCCTACCTGTTCCCACCGGTCGATCACCATATCGCTCAGCGGTTCAAGGAGTTTTGTCAGGAAATCCACAACTTAGGCAAACAAGCCGACCAGGATGGCGAAGGGAAGCAGGACCGCTACCCCTCCAATGAGTGTGCTCTTGAGAAATGCTCTGGTTGCGTTCACGTAATGCCTTTTACGTTCTAGGGATTGGAAGATCGGTCGTTGAGATCGATGCAAACCAGGTGGCCGTCGGCGTTCCGGCCGTAGATGCGACCATTGGCGAGCGTCGGCGCGGTCCAACATTTTCCACCCATGATTTGGAAACGGGCAAGGGAAGTGAAGCTTTTCGGGGTTGCCTCCAGCACCATCAGCTTCCCCCGATCGAGCAGGAGGAGCTTATCGCCGGCACCGATCACGCCACCATTGCCAAATCCAGGCTCCGACCATGCAATTTCGCCCGTGTTGAAATCAAGGGCGGTAAGATGGCTGGAGCTATGGGTGGTGCCGTCGATGGCGTAGAGGTATCCGTCGATGAGGACAGGTGGGTTGAAGTACGTTTGGAGGCGCTCTTTATGCTGCCAGAGGACCTCCGCGTCGGTTGCGCTAACCTCCAGCAAAGCGCAGCCGGCTTCGGACGAAATGAAGATTCTGTCATCCGAGATGATGGGATCGGCGGCATTGATATCACGCGCCGATTCCCATGGAGCTTTCCAGAGAATTTCGCCGGAGTCAGGTTTGACGGCAACAAGGGCCTTGGCCGAGAAGATGGCTATCGCGTCGAGCCCGTTGATTTGAAATGGAACCGGCGTCGCGTAGCCCGCTCGATTCGATGAAGAACGCCAGACCGTTTCGCCTGTATCGCGGTCGAGGCCGATCCCGGCGGAGCCCGCATTCAAGATAACGAGGTCTCCATGGATGAGCGGAGAACCGGCAAAGCCCCATTCGGGCAGCTCGAGGTCGTAATCCTCCCGCAGGTTTCGGGACCAGAGGACCTCGCCACTGGATTCGTCGAGAGCGAAGACATGCCCCATTTTGCTGAAGGTAAAAACGCAACCGTTATGGACGGTGGGCGTGGCGCTGGGGCCGCCCTCGTAGTAACGGGGTTGCAAGTCGCACGGGTAGGAATGAGTCCAGATGGATTTTCCGGTGGTCGCATCAAGACAGAAGACCGTATCGACATCGTCTTCATTGCCCATGGTGAAGACCCGCCCGTTATGGACGGCGATCGAAGAGAACCCGGTCCCGACCTGGGCGGTCCAAGCCGGAGTGGGCTCCTCATCAGGCCAGGCATCGAACCAACCGGATTCCCGAGAAATGCCATTATGATCGGGCCCGCGCCATTGAGGCCAATCGTTCGCCCCGAGAGTCAAAGGAAGGAGCCCGACGGCGACCGCTGTTACCGCGAAGACAACGCGGCACGCAGCCGAAAGGGTGTAGGGAAAGCCGGATTGCCCGATCATACGGAGACTTTAGGGAAAGGCCTCGGAGAGTGCAAGGAAAACCATCCAACCATGGCCCGCCGGATCTCTTCGGATCCCTGATAGGGACGTTCTCCCGGACGTCCGGGAGCGGCCCGCAGCGGAGTGCGGGTTCTACCACAACAGCGGGAGTAGGGTCGGCAGTCCCCTGCCGACCGTCTTTTCGTGCATGCGACAAGGGGATGATAAGTGGGACCCAGGGGACGAGGTCCCTATCAGGGAAAATCGAATGGGTCCTTGGCATCCATCAGGTTTCATCACTTTGAGCCCACTCGGGCGGATCTTCGAGACGATAGAGCATTTCCCCGGCCTTGCGAACCAGCAGGATTCCTTCGTCCTCCCGATCGGCAAACTTTTCCGGATCAATTGTGTCGGGATCGCGATAACCGAGGTTGATCTGACGGCATTTTGCTTCCGGAATTCCAGTTGCCAAGGTGACACGGGCCCGCGGTGTTTCGACCCCGTTTTCAAACGTGCCTTGGCCATAGACATGCGTTGAATGTGCCAGCACGCCCCACGGATAATCCTTGAAACGCTCCCATTGCTTCAGGAAATAATCCCGGCAATGATAGCCTACTTCTTCAATGTGGCTGCCATGAGCCACACAGACCTCCCGGATATGCGGAGCGTAAATGATCAGCTCACCGCCGTCGGCAAGGACCGGCTCCAGCTTGTACATGCACTTGCCGGCCGTCCAGACTTCATCGTACATCTCGGGGGCACACGACAGGATCGTGTGGAACGGCTTCGGCTTGCGCGTGATATGCCGCCGCGACGAGAGCTCGGCGGCACCTTGCCAAGCCGCTTCAGGCGTCCCAAAGAACAGCCCATCCAGCCCTTTGTCCGGCCGAACAACCATGGCAAAGCATTTTTTCCCGACCGGGACGAGCGAGCCGGCGCGATCGACCACCCGACGCACGGGGGTCCACATATGCCCGATTATCTTTGGATTCGTCACCACGGCGCCGAGCCAATGGAAGAAATTCAAGATATCGGGGCCACTAACGCCCGGAAAGAGGTACTTATTGCCACCTGAGAAGCCGACCACCTCATGGGGAAATACCGGTCCGATAATCATCACTTCGTCATACTCGAACAGACGACGGTTGACTTGAACCGGGACGTCGATCGCAAACCGTCCCGAGGTCAATTCCCGGATCTCATCGCCCGAAATCGTTCCGATATGCTTTAGGGCCTCGGGATTATCCCACTCATGGTTGAAAAACCGAACATCTCGGTATTGCTTATGACGCTCCTGCTCACTGATATCCAAGCGCTTGCAAATCGCCTCCTCCGTCATCGGTTGATGCGTCCCCAGCGCCACCAGGACATCCAGCGCCTTGGTCACACCGCCAACACGGTCGTGAATTGCCTTGAACACAGTGCCGACCGGCGCCGTACGGGTGCCGTCCGGCACAATCAACAAGACCCGTTTGCCATGGTATCCCGCTTCAGGGCAAGCGTCGGCCACCAGGCCGGCAATTTCCTCCTCATCAAGCGCATGCTCTTCCGAGGCTACTCGAGACAAAATCGGCGTCGCTGACATAGGTCCGGTCATGAGCTCATTCCAAGGGGCCGAGGCAAAACGCCTCGCTAGATCGTTTGCGATAAGAATCCGCCATCGACTCGAATATCGGTCCCGGTGACAAAGCCACTGGCCTTGGCGCTTGCGAGGAATACGGCTGCCCCGACCAGCTCATGCGGCTCGCCAAAGCGCCCCATCGAGGTATGGTCCATAATCGATTGCGCCCGAGGCGTCGGCGAGCCGTCCTCGTTAAAAAGGAGGCGCCGATTCTGCTCGGCCGGAAAGAATCCGGGAGTGATTGAATTAACGCGCACGCCTTGCTGCGCCCATTCCCGTGCCAGAAACTGGGTCGTACTCAAGACGGCCGCCTTGGCCGCGGAATAGGCTACCACCCGCGAAAGCGGGATATGCCCCGTGACACTGGCAATGTTGATAATACTCCCCTTGCCTCGGGCGACCATCGCCGCACCGAATTCCTGACACGGTAGCAAAACCCCGCCCGCCAAATTGAGATCGAAATTCTTTTGCCACGCTTCGAGCGGCAGCTTCTCGAATGGCTGCTCAGCGGTCACGGTGGCTTTCGGATCGTTCCCGCCGGCGGCATTAATCAGCACTGTCGGGGAGCCAAGCTCGCTCTCGATCGCTTGATGCGCCTCCTTGAGGCTTCCGGAATCAAGCGCATCCGCGGCGAAGAATTGACCGTGGCCGCCGTTATCGGCAATGGCCTTGGCCCGCGCCTGGCCACGCTCCTGATTCCG